>NZ_JBFBCE010000045.1:0-75194 GCF_040689595.1 Streptosporangium sp. NPDC051023
CACCCCACACCTGCACCCCCCTGCCCACCACGGCCGCCACACCCACGACCGGCCACCCCGCCACCCCCCTCCACCACACCCTCACCCACATATGGGGACGGGTGCTCGGTCTTCCCTCCGTCGGCACCGACGCGGACGTGTTCGAGCTCGGGGCGCACTCGTTCGCGATAGCCAAGGTGAAGGCGCGCATCGCCGTCGCCCTCCGGATAGACCTGCCGCCGCGTGTGTTCTTCACCGCCCGCACCGTCGCCGAACAGGCAGAGGTGCTCCTGGAGAAGGCACCCTCGCCGGACGCCGTGCTGCGCCGCGCCGCGGCGGTCGCCGCGCTGCCCGAGCTCGACGACCAGGAGTGGGCGGCGGCCGTGGCGGATCTGACAGTCGAGGAGGGCTGACATGACGACCGTCGAGCATCGCTGGCAGCCGCTCAAGCGGGGGAACCTGGAGACCGCGCCGCTCTCGTACGGCCAGCGCGCCCTGTGGTTCCTCGACCGGCTGACCCCGGGCACCGCCCTCCACAACATCCCCTGGGTGCTACGGCTCGAAGGGCAGGTGGACGCCGGGCTGCTCAGGGAGTGCCTGGAGACGATCGTGGGGCGGCACGACATCCTGCGCACGGTGTTCACGACCTCGGTCGCGGAGCCGTACCAGGTGGTCAGGGCCAGCATCGCGATCGACATGGCGCTGGTCGAGTGCCCGTCGGAGGCGGTCGAGGACCTGGTCCGTGTGGAGGCGCGCCGCCCGTTCGACCTGGAACGCGACCTGCCGGTGCGGGCGCGGCTGCTGCGGTGGGCACCCGACGCGTGCGTCCTGCTCGTCGTCTTCCACCACATCGCCTGCGACGGGCTGTCGCTGCCGGTCTTCGAACACGAGCTGGCCGTGCTGTACACGGCACGGTCCGAGGGCCGCACGCCCAAGCTGCCCGCGCCCGCGGTCCAGTACACGGACTACGCGGCGTGGCAGCGGGAGCAGGATCCGCGGGAGGACCTCGACTACTGGCAGCGGCGGCTCGCGGGTGCACCGGAGCGGGTGGCGCTGCACACCGACAGGCCCCGGCCTCCGGTGCGGTCGACGGCGGGGGCGACACACGCGTTCGACCTCCCGCGGGAGGTGAGCGAGCGGGTGCGCGCGCTGGCCATGACCGAGGAGGTCACCCCGTTCGTCGTCCTGTTCGCCGCGTTCGCGGTGCTGCTGCACCGGTACACCGGCCAGGACGACCTCGTGATCGCCTCTCCGGTCGCGGGCAGGGACCGGATCGAGCTTGAGGAGCTGATCGGGTACTTCGTCACCATGCTGCCACTGCGCACGCGGGTCGACGGCGGCGAGAGCTTCCACGAGCTGCTGGCTGCGGTCGGCCGTGACGTCATGGAGGACCTCGACCATCACAGGGCGCCGCTCGACATGATCGCCGACCGGCCGCTGATGAACGTCGCCTTCGGCGCGCACAGCGCGCACGACACGGGCCCCCTACGGCTGGGCGACGCGACCGGGGTGCCGCGCGTCCTCACGACGGACACCGCGAAGTTCGACCTGCTGTTGTCGGTCTTCGACGACGGGCGCCACCTGCGGGCAGAGATCGAGTACAACACGGGCCTGTTCGACGCCACGACGATCGAGCGGATGGCGGGGCACTGGCGGACCCTGCTGGCGGCGGCGGCCGAGGCGCCGCGCACGGCCGTCTCCGAGTTGCCCCTGCTGAGCGACGAGGAGCGGGACCTCACCCGGATGGCCGCCCCCGTCAGCCAGGAGGAGAACACCTGCCTGCACGAACGCTTCGAGGCCGTCGCCGCCCTGCACCGCGAGCGGACCGCGGTCGAGGTCACCTACGAGGAGCTCAACACGCGGGCCAACCGCCTCGCCCGCCATCTGCGGGCCCGCGGGGTACGGCCGGGAGACCGGGTCGGGCTGCTGCTCGAACGCACACCCCGCCAGGTCGAGGCCGTGCTGGCGGTCCTGAAGGCGGGCGCCGCCTACGTGCCGATCGCGCCCGAGACCCCGCGGGACCGCGTCGCGTTCGTCCTCGCGGACGCGGGTGTCCAGGTGGTCGTGGCCGACCGGGTTGGGGAGGGCGTCACGGTCGGCCTGCTGGACGAGGAGATGGCGATCGCCGCGCACCCCTCCGGCAACCTCGGGCTGGCCGTCGCCCCCGGCTCGACCGCGTACGTCATCTACACCTCGGGGTCGACCGGACGTCCGAAGGGCGTGCTGGTCACGCACGCGAACGTGGCGGAGCTGTTCGCCGCGACCGAGGAACGTTTCGGCCCTGGCCCGGACGACGTGTGGACGCTCTTCCACTCCTACACCTTCGACTTCTCCGTGTGGGAGATGTGGGGAGCGCTGCTGTACGGCGGGCGGCTCGTGGTGGTGCCGAAGGAGATCGCCAGGTCGCCCGAGGACTTCGCCCTCCTGCTCCAGCAGGAGCGGGTCACCTGCCTCAGCCAGACGCCCTCCGCCTTCGGCCAGCTCGTCGGCCTGGTCGAGGAGACGCCGCGTGCCTTCCGCGACCTCCGGCTCGTCGTCTTCGGGGGTGAGGCGCTACAGCCACACCACGTCAGGCGATGGTTCGCCACGGGGGCCGCGCCGCAGGCCCGGCTGTGCAACATGTACGGCATCACGGAGACCACGGTCCACGTCACCGCCTACGACATCACCCCGGAGACGCCCTTCGGCCGCAGCGTGATCGGACGACCCCTGCCCCACCTGTCCGTCGAGGTGCTCGACCGGCACGGCCGTGCCGTACCCGTCGGGGTGCCCGGCGAGCTGTTCGTCGGCGGATTCGGGGTGACCCGCGGCTACGTCGGCCGTCCCGGGCTCACCGCCCAGCGCTTCCTGCCCGACCCCGCCGTCCCGGGCGCGAGACGGTACCGCAGCGGCGACCTGGTCCGCTGGCTGCCGGACGGCAATCTGGAGTATCTCGGCAGGATCGACGACCAGGTCAAAATCCGCGGTTTCCGCATCGAGCCCGGCGAGATCCACCAGGTCCTCGCCGACCATCCCGGGGTCCGGTCCTGCGTGGTCGTGGTCGACGAGGGGCGGCTGGTCGCCTACGTCGTCCCCGGCGCCGAGCGACCGCGAACCGCCGAACTGCGCGCCCACCTCGCGGACAGGCTGCCCGAGTACATGGTGCCGTCGGCGATCGTCTTCCTCGATCGGATCCCACTGACCGCGAACGGGAAGGTCGACCGCCGGGCCCTGCCGGAGGCGGGACGCGAGGAGAGGGCCTACGACCCCCCGCGGGGCCCCGTCGAGCAGGCGCTCGCGGACGCCCTCTCCGAGGTGCTGAAACTGGAGTGGGTCGGCAGGGACGACAACTTCTTCGAGCTGGGCGGCGACTCGGTGCGCAGCATCCAGGTCGCGGGACGGCTGAGGCGGGCGGGATACGCGCTGCCCCTCGACGTGCTGTTCGCCCACCCCACGGTCTCCTCGGCCGCAACCCGGGTGACGCGGGCCGAGGAGGGGCCGCGGCTTGAGCCGTTCGCGCTGCTCGGCGCGGGCGACCGGGAGCGG
This sequence comes from Streptosporangium sp. NPDC051023, assembly GCF_040689595.1. NCBI lineage: Bacteria > Bacillati > Actinomycetota > Actinomycetes > Streptosporangiales > Streptosporangiaceae > Streptosporangium > Streptosporangium sp. NPDC051023. Next base: position 3,505 of record NZ_JBFBCE010000045.1, read on the forward strand.
GCGTCGGCTCTCGGTGACGTCGTGGACGCCTACCCGATGACCTCCATGCAGCTCGCGATGGTCTACCACATGGAGCTGGAGCCGGAGCGGCGGCCGTACCACAACGTCAACAGCTACCGGGTCGCGGCGGCGCTGGACGAGGAGGCGCTCAGGCGGGTCGTCGCCGAGGCCGTCGAGCGTCACCCGGTGCTGCGGACCTCCTTCGACCTGGTCTCCTTCGGCGAGCCCGTGCAGCTCGTCCATCGCTCGGCGCCCTCGCCGCTGACGATCGAGGACCTGGACGGGGCCGACCAGCAGGCGGCGATCACCGAGCTGGTCGAGCGGGAGTGGTCGACGCCGTTCGCCCTGGGTACGGCTCCGCTGTTCCGGGTGACGGCCCAGCGGCTCTCCCCGAACGCCTTCCAGCTCACGCTCACCGAGCACCACGCGATCCTCGACGGCTGGAGCTTCACCTCCCTGGTCGCCGAGATCCTCAACCGGCACGCCCTGCTGCGGGAACACCCGGAGACTCCGCAGGCGCCACCGCCCGAGTCGCGGTTCAGCCAGTTCGTCGCGCTCGAACGCGCCGCCTCCGCCTCCGCGGAGTCGCGCGCCTTCTGGAAGGAACGGCTGACCTCCCTGGACGGCACCCTGTTCACGGGTCTCGGCACGACGGCGACCACGGCGCACAGCATCGACCGTGAGGTGACGAACGAGCTGTCCCGGGCGATGGCACGGCTCGGCGCGGCTGCGGGGGCGGGTATGAAGAGCGTCGCGCTGGCCGCCCATCTGGTCGCGTTGAGCCGGGTGACCGGACGGACCGAGGTCGTCACCGGCCTCGGCGTCAACGGCAGGGTCGAGGAGGAGGCGGGCGCGGAGGCGCTCGGCCTGTTCCTCAACACGGTCCCCTTCGCCGTCCGTCTCGACGGCGGGACCTGGATCGACCTGGTACGGCAGGTGCACCGGCAGGAGACGTCGATCATGCCCCACAGACGGGTGCCGTTCGCCGCGCTCGCCCGTCACATGAGCAACTGGAACCTGGACGCCAACTTCGGCTTCAACCGGTTCCACGCACTCGCCGGCGTCCGGATCGACGACGAACGCATCGGGTGCGCCCCCACGATGCGCTACGAGCCCAACCACTTCACGCTCAGCGTCGGGTTCGTGCAGGACCCGGCGTCCGACCGGGCGCTGCTGATCGCCGACTACCCGGCGTCAAAGCTGCCGCACACGGTCGCCGCGGACTACGCGGACTCCTACCTCCGGGCCGTGCACGCCATGGTCGGCCAGCCGTACTCCAACTATCGCAAGGAGCTTCGATGACCTACATCGTCGTGGTGAACGACGAAGAACAGTATTCGATCTGGCCCGCCGACCCCGAGATCCCGGCCGGCTGGACCGATGCCCAGCGTCGAGGCTCGGAGGAGGAGTGCCTGGCCCACATAGAGAAGGTGTGGACCGACATGCGCCCCCGCAGCCTGCGCGAACGGATCTGAGCCCGTGCAGCTCATCGAGGAGGCCATCGCGCACCAGGCGCGGCTCAGGCCGGACAGCTTGGCGATCACCCATCTCAACTTCGACGGCGGGAACCGGCCGCTGCGTTCCGAGGCGACCTTCGGCGAGCTCCATCGCCTGGCCGTCGCGTTCGCGGCCACGCTGAGCACGGCCGTACACCCCGGGCAGCACGTTATGTTGCTCCACAACACGGGCATCGACTTCATCGTCGAGTTCTTCGGCTGTCTGCTGGCCGGTGCCGTACCCGTCCCCGCGCCCGAGCCCCAGATCCCGTACCACCGGGCCGCCGAGCGCCTCGCCCGGATCGTCGAGGACGCCGGGATCACTGCGGCGACCGCCGGGCGGCAGGTCGCCGTCGCGGACGTGGTCGCGCTGAGCCCGCGCCTGGCGGGCGTGAGGTGGCTCGACCACCCGGGCCAGGGCCGGGAGGGCCTCATCCGCAGAGGTGTGGCGCGACGGGAGGACGTCGCCTACCTCCAGTACACCTCGGGCTCGACCGGGTCGCCGCGCGGCATCGAGATCACGCACGGCAACGTGCTGGACGAGGTCGACTACTTCGGCGCGGCGCTCGGGCTGGACTCGGACTCGGTGCTGGTGAACTGGGCGCCCGTCTTCCACGACCTCGGCCTGGTGCTGGGCGTCCTGGTCCCGCTGCTGCGCGGCAGCCGCATCGTGACGATGTCGCCGCACGCCTTCGTGCGCGATCCGGAGCGCTGGCTGCGGGCGATCTCCGATTACGGCGGCACCCACTCCGCCGCCCCCGACTTCGCCTACGACCTGTGCCTGCGGCGGATCCCCGAGGCCAGAAGGGCCGGGCTGCGCCTCGACACCTGGCGGGTGGCGATCAACGGCGCGGAGCCCGTGCGCGCCGAGACCATCGACCGGTTCACCGAGGCCTTCGCCCCGTACGGCTTCCGCCCCGCGGCGATGCGCCCGTCGTACGGGCTGGCCGAGTGCACGCTCGCGGTGACGACTCCCCCGCTCCACGAGACGCCCGGCAGGCTCGTCGCGGACCGGGACGCGCTCGGCGAGGGGATCGTCAAGCCGTCGGCGACCGGGCGGACACTCGTGTCGTGCGGCCGCCCGATACCCGGGATAAACGTGGCCGTCGTCACGCGGGACACCCGCGAGCAGCTGCCCGAGGACGCCGTCGGCGAGATCAGGGTGACCGGCTGGGGCGTCGCCAGGGGTTTCCACGGCGACCCGGACAGGATGACCGAGCTGTACACCGGTGACCTCGGCTTCTTCCACGAGGGCGAGCTGTACATCACCGGCAGGCTCAAGGACGTGATCATCGTCCGCGGCCAGAACTACCACCCCGTCGACCTGGAGCAGGTGGCGGAGAGGGCGGACCCGCAGATCCGCCCTGGCTGCCTGGCTGCGTTCCAGGACGGCGAGTCGGTCGGCCTGGTGTGCGAGGTCCGGGGCCAGCAGACCGAGGAGGCGCTGGCGGAGACGGCCACCACGATCCAGCGGGCGATCTCCGAGACGTTCCAGCTCAAGCTCGACGTGATCGCCCTGGTCCAGCCGGGAAGCGTGCCGAAGACCTCCAGCGGCAAGGTGCGCAGGAACGAGTGCGGCCGCAGGCTGGCCTCCGGCGAGCTGCGCGTGCGCTACCGAACGGAGAAGGTGAGGGTTCCGGTGCAGGTCAGCGCCGCCGCGGCGAAGCCGATGCTCCGTTTCATGCTCGGCAGGATCATCGGCGTGCCGGTCTCGCAGCTCGACGACCATGTGCCCTTCGCCGACTACGGCCTCGACTCCAAAGGCGCCCATGAGCTGGCCGGTGAGCTCGAGCGCCTGCTCGGCACGCCGGTGCCGTCGTCGATGGTCTTCGACTACCCGACGATCTCGGACCTGGCGAAGGCCCTGGAATCGCGATGACGGAGATCGCCGTCGTCGCGATGGCCTGCCGCTTCCCCGGTGGCGTCACCTCGCCCGAGGAGCTGTGGAGACTCCTCGTCGACGAGGTCGACGCCATCGGGGAGGTACCGCGGAGCCGCTGGCCCGTCGATCGGCTGTACTCGGCTGACCCTGCGGAGCCGGGAAAGATCAGCAGCCGGTGGGCGGGCTGCGTCGACGGGATCGAGGAGTTCGACGCCGCCTTCTTCGGGCTGTCCCCCGCGGAGGCCGAGCACATGGACCCCCAGCAGCGCATGCTGCTCGAGGTCGCCTACGAGGCGATGGAACGTGCCGGGCTGCCGCCCTCGCACGACCTGGTCCGCGACTGCGGGGTCTTCGTCGGCATCAGCGGCAGCGACTACGGCCGCGCCATGGGCGGCGACCTGTCGGCCATCGGCCCGTACTTCAGCACGGGGCAGGCCCTGTCGATCGCCGCCAACCGCATCTCGTACGCCTGGGACATGCACGGGCCCAGTGTCGCGGTCGACACCGCCTGCTCGTCGGGGCTGGTGGCCGTCGACATGGCCGTGCAGAGCCTGCGGCGCGGTTCCTGCGCGGTCGCGCTCGCCGGAGCGGCCAACGTCGTGCTGGGACCGGAGAACTGGGTCTCACTGTCCCGGTTCGGGATGATGGCGAAGGACGGCCGCTGCCGCTCCTTCGGGGCGGACGGCGACGGCTTCGTCCGCTCGGACGGCTGTGCCCTGCTGCTGCTCAAACCACTGGAGGCGGCCGAGCGCGACGGCGACGAGATCCTGGCCGTCATCAGGGGCTCCGCGGTCAACCAGGACGGCCGGAGCAACGGGCTCACCGCGCCCAACGGGCCCGCGCAGGAGGCCGTCATCCGCAGCGCGCTGGCGGACGCGGGGCTGCGCGCGGACGCGGTCTCCTATGTCGAGGCCCACGGCTCGGGCACGGCGCTCGGCGACCCGATCGAGATGGGCGCGCTGGTCCGCACATACGGCAGGCGGGACGAAGGCGTCTGTCACGTCGGCTCGGTGAAGTCCAACATCGGGCACGCCGAGGCGGCGGCCGGGATAGCGGGGCTGGCCAAGCTGATCCTGTGCCTGCGGCACGGTCACCTGCCCGCCTCGCTGTACGCGACCCCGCCGAACCCCCGGCTCCGCCTTGAGGGCACGAAGATGCGGGTGGTCACGCGGGCGCTTCCCTGGACGGCGGCGGAGCCGCTGACCGGTGCGGTGAGCTCCTTCGGCTTCGGCGGAACCAACGCGCACGTCATCGTCTCCGCGGCCCGGCCCGCCCGTACCCGGCCCGCCGCTCCTGTCCCTGCCGCCCCTGTCCCCACCGACCCTGTCCCCACCGACCTGACCGGCCCCGTCTCCGCCCCCGCCTCCGCCTTCGCCGCTGCCCCCGTCTCCGCCCTCGCCTCCCTCCGTGAGTCGCCCGTCCTGCCGCTGTCCGCGCGGAGCGTGGCCGCCCTGCGCGCCCTGGCGGGGCGCTACGCCGACTTCGTCGAGGCCCACGACGAGGTGTCCCTCGCCGACCTGTGCCACAGCGCGGCGGTACGGCGGGCGCACCACCGGCACCGGACCGCCGTCGTCGTGCGGGACAGGCGACAGCTCCTCCGCGATCTCAGAGACCTCAGAGACCTTCCCGGCGCCTCGGACGACGGCACGCCGTGGCACGACCCCGTCCTGGTGTTCTCCGGGCAGGGCGCCCAGTACCCCGGCATGGCCCGCCACCTGCTGGACGAGGCGCCCTTCTCCGAGGTCGTCGCGCGGTGCGAGCCCGTCTTCCGGCAGGCGCTCGGCGTGTCCGTGCGTGCCCTGCTGAGTGGTGACGGGCCGGTCCCGCCGCACACCGACGTGGCACAGGCGATGCTGTTCACCTTCCAGGCCGGGGTGTGCGACCTGTGGCGCTCCCTCGGGGTCGTCCCCGCCGCCGTCGTCGGGCACAGCGCCGGGGAGACGGCCGCCGCCTACGCGGCCGGGCTGCTCGACCTGGAGTCGGCGGCGAAGCTGACCGCCGCCAGGGGTTCCTCGATGCGCCTGGTCCACAGGTGTGGCCGGATGGTCGCCGTCATCGGCCCCGTGGCCGAGGCGGCGCCGTACCTGGAGGGGGGTGTCGTCGTCGCCGCGCACAACGGCCCGGACACCTTCGTCGTCTCCGGTGCCGACCCGGCCCTCAGCACCGTGACGGAAGCACTCGGGCGGGCCGGGTTCGCCTGCTCGCCGCTCCCCGGCGAGTACGCCTTCCACAGCCCGCACATGCGCCCCGCCGCCGAGGCGATGCGGGCGGCGCCGATCGAACCGACGGCCCAGGGCGGGGCGGCGCTGTTCTGCTCGACCGTCCTCGGCGCGATCACCGGCGGCATCCGGCTCGACGCGGACTACTGGGCGGAGGGCATCACCGGGCCGGTCCGCTTCCAGGAGGCGATCGAGGGACTCCTGGAGATGGGGTTCGGCACCTTCCTGGAGATCGGCCCGAAACCGATCCACGTCTCGGGGATCGTCAAGACCGCACAGCGGCGCGGCGGCGCGGTCCGCGTCGTACAGGGGCACCGTGACAGCGGCACCGTGTCCACGCTCGTCGAGCTCTACCGCGCGGGAGCGGAGCTGGACTGGGCCGCCGTCTATCCCGGCGGCGCGTTCGTCCCCGACCTCCCCACCTATCCCTGGCAGCGGACCCGGCACTGGGCGATCACTAAGGAAAACGGCATGAGGAACGACATCGTCACAACGATCAGGACGCTCCTCGCCGGCCACCTCAAGCTGAGCGCCGCCGAGATCTCCGATCACGCGAGGTTCCTCGACCTCGGCGCCGACAGTCTGGTGCTGCTGAAACTGGTCTCCCAGCTCAACGAGCACTACGGGACCTCGTTCCAGCCGACGACGCTCTTCGACGAGTATCCGACCGTGCGGGCGCTCGCGGCCGCCATCGAGGCGGAGGCGCCCGCGACGACGGCGGTGGCGGTCGCGGCGGTGACGACCGGCTCCCAGGGGCCGGGGGTGGTCGAGGCGTCGGCGACGGCCGGCCCACCGGCGGCGACCACGCCGGGAACGGCCTGGTCGCGGGCGACGACCGGCTCAGGTGTGGCCGGACCGCCGACGGCCACCGGCGCGGAGGCGGTGGACACGGCGGTGGACACGGCGGTGGACACGGCGGTGGCCCGGGTCATCGCGGAGCAGCTCGCCCTCATGCGGGAGCAACTGCGCGTGCTCAGTCCGGGCGGCGTCGCCTTCGGCCCGGCGGACAGCGCCTCCGGTGTCGCCGCCCCCACCGGAAACCGCGGCGCCGACGCCGTACCCCCTCGGGTGAACGGCCTGCGCCCGAGCGGGTTTCAGGCCCATGAGGACCGCGAAAGCCGCAATGGGAGCACCACCGAGGGCAGCGGCGCCAATGGCGACGGCGGCGCACGAGCACAGCGTCAGAAGCCGGCTCCCAAGCCCGTCAACCGGCAGCGCGCCAACCGGCTCACCGAGGACCAGCAGCGCTACGTGAACGAGCTCGTGGCGCGGATGAACGCGCGCGACGACTCCGCGAAAAAACTGGCGGGCCTGTACAGGCCGCGCCTGGCCGAGAGCCGTCCGTGGGCGAACTTCAGGCCGGAGCTGAAGGAACTGCTCGTCCCCATCGTTGCCGAACGAGCACAGGGCGCCCGGATCTGGGACGAGGCGGGCAACGCGTACACGGACTACTGCATGGGCTTCGGTGTCCAGCTGTTCGGCCACAACCCCGCCTTCGTGACCGAGGCGGTGCGGCGCCAGCTCGACCGAACCTACTCCCTCGGCTACCAGCTCAGGCAGAGCTACGAGCTGGCCGACCAGTTCTGCCGCGTCACCGGCCACGACCGGGTCACGTTCTGCAACACCGGCTCCGAGGCCGTGATGGGCGCGGTCCGGCTGGCGCGGCTGGCCACGGGACGCCGGAGAATCGCCTACTTCGAGAAGTCCTACCACGGGCTGGTCGACGCGGTCCTGGCCCGCGGGGGCATGGAACCCGGCCGTTCCTCGCCCATCGCGCCCGGCCTGTCCCCCGGCGCGGTTGACGAGGCGATCGTGCTGCCGTACGGCGAGGACGAGGCGCTGGACTATCTGAGGCATGTGGCGGATGACGTCGCCGCGGTCATCGTCGAACCCGTGCAGAACCGCAACCCGTCCGTGCAGCCCGCGGCGTTCCTGTCCGCGCTGCGACGGCTCACGGCCGAGCGCGGCATCGTGCTGATCTTCGACGAGATGATCACCGGTTTCCGCATCGGCCTGCGGGGCGCGATGGGCTACTTCGGCGTCACCCCCGACCTCGCCACCTACGGCAAGATCATCGGTGGCGGCCTGCCGATCGCGGCGATCGCGGGCCGCGCCGACCTCATGGACGGCATGGACGGCGGCACCTGGGGCTACGGCGACGACAGCGCGCCGACCGCGGCGACCACCCTGTTCGGCGGGACCTTCCAGAAGCATCCGCTCTCGGTCAGCGCGGCGCGCGCGGTGCTCGACCACCTCGAAAGCCAGGGACCCGCCCTGTACGAGGAGCTGAACGGCCGGGCCAAGCGGGTCACGGACGCGCTCGCCGAGATCATCCGCGCCGAGGAGCTGCCGTACACGATCGCCTCGTTCGGCTCGCTGTGGCGCGTCGAGTACCGCGGCGCGTCCAACTTCTACCAGCCGCTGCAGCTGGAGATGCTGTACCAGAGCCTGCTGTCCGACGGGATCTACGTGTGGGAGGGCCGGACGTTCTTCCTGTCGACCGCCCACACGGACCGCGACGTGGAGGAGCTCGTGGACGCGGTCGGGCAGGGCGTCGGCAGGCTGAGGTCCGCCGGGTTCCTGCCCAGGAGGGAACCGCTCGAATGGTCCACGACCCCGCAGCAACGGCACCTGTGGCAACTACAGCGCGACCACGGCCCCGAGTGGACCGCCTACCACGAGAGCGTGCTGCTCCACCTGCGCGGCCCGCTCGACAGGACGGCCCTCGCCTCGGCGGTCAGGTCGGTCTGGCGCCGCCACCCGGCGCTGCGGGCCACGGTGGCCGGGGAGGGGACGCTGCTGCGGTGCGACCAGGACGCCCCGCTGGACATCCCCGTCGTCGAAGGTGACGACTTCCGCCTGTGGATGGACGCCCCGTTCCCGCTCGACCACGGCCCCCTGTTCCGTGCCGCCCTGCTCGAACGCGGGCCCGGCCTGCACACGCTCGTCCTGTGCGCGCACCATCTCGTGATGGACGGTGTGTCCGCCGCGCTCATCCTGGCGGATCTCACCGACGCCTACGCGCGGGCGGTGAAGGGCGCCCCGCTCCCTTCCGTCGTCACCCCCGTGCCTGGCAGGCTGCGCGACCTCGTCCACGACGGTACGGCTCCGCGCCCGGCACCGGTCGCCGCCGTCGACTTCGAACCCGCCTCACGTCACACCTCCCACCTGCCGGCCGGCCTGTGGAGCGCGGTCGCCGACCGCGCGAAACACATGGGGTGCACCCCGTTCATGCTGGCCTTCAGCGCGTTCGGCCACGCGCTGCACCAGGTCACCGGGCGGGCTGAGCTGGCCGTCGGCGTCCATGTCGACCGCAGGGCGACCCCGGAGGAGCACGCGTTCGTCGGTCACTTCCTCGACGTCGCGACCGTCGCCAGCTCCGCGGGCGAGTCGTTCGACCAGTACCGGGACCGGATCCAGGGACAGCTGATCAGGCTGCTGGGCGCCCCCGAACAGCCGGACTCCGCGGTCGAGGTGGTGTTCGACCTCAACCCGGCGCTGACGGAGCTCTCCTGGCCGGACCTGGAGGTCGAGATCGCCGCCCCGCAGGCGGGGCACGCGAAGTACGGGCTGTTCTTCGACGTCATCCCGATCGGGGAGGAGGGTCTGGTCGAGGTGACCTACCGTTCCCCCTTCGACCGCGACCTGATCGAGCGGCTGCACACCCGGTGGATCTCCCTGCTCACCGGCGGGCCCGACGCCATGCCGTGACCCGCTCGGAAAGAAGGTAAGCCTCACGTTGAGGACCGTCCCGTCCCCCTGTCCGCCGCGGCTACCGGGCCATGGCGCCGCGCAGGCTCATCAGCCTGAGCTGGAGCATCGCCGCGAACCGCTCGTCCGCGTCCTCGAGGTCGAGGCCCGCGATCTCGGCGAGCCGCCGCAGCCGGTAGCGGAACGTGTTGGGGTGCACGTGCACGGTCGTGGCGGCCCGTACGGTGTCGCCGAAGTTGTCCAGCCACACCCGCAGGGTCTCGGCGAGCTGAGTCTGGTGCTCGGCGTCGTACTCCAGGAGCAGCCCGACCGCACCGATCCACTCGTCCTCCGCGGCCTCCAGCAGATCACCGAGTTCGAGCAGCAACGCCTCGACCCGGACGTCCTCGACCGCGGCCACCCGGCGATCCGACCGTGCCGTGCACAGCACCCGCAACGCCCGGTCGGCGTCGGCTCTGGACCTGGCCAGGCCGCCGACGCCGTACGCGGGACGGCCGGCCCCGACTTCTCGGTCGCCTCGCGCAACAGGTCGAGGACCTGGCTCTGCACCGTGACGTCGAGGGCGGTGGTCGGCTCGTCGGCGATCAGCAGCTTGGGATTGCCCATCAGGCCGAGTCCGATCATCGCGCGCTGCCGCATTCCGCCGGAGAACTCGTGCGGGTGCTGGTCCGCCCGGTGTTCGGGGTCGGGGATCCTGACCGCGCGCAACCGGTCGACGGCGCGGGCCCTGGCCTGCGCGCGGGAGGCGCCCAGATGTGTCTCGGCCACCTCGGCGAGCTGACGGCCGACCCTGAGCGCAGGGTTGAGCGAGGTCATGGGGTTCTGGAAGACCATCGCCAGCGAGATGCCCAGCACCCGCGCCAGCGCGCGGTCCGGTGGTTTGCGCAGGTCGTGGCCGTCGAACTCCAGCACCCGTGCCCGCATCTCGCCCGGTGCGGAGACCAGCCCCGCCAGTGCGAGCGCCGTGAGGCTCTTACCGCTACCCGACTCTCCCACCACGCCGATGGTCTCGCCGGGCGCGACGGTGAGACTGAGATCCCTGACGGGGGTGACATCGCCCTTCGGTGACCAGCGGGTAATCCCTGGCGGTGATGGAGTCGACGATCGTGGTGCCCAGGCCTGGCCAGGCGAAGATGTTCTCCACCAGCACGGTGCCCGCGATGAGGGAGCTGAGCAGCAGACCGCTGAGGGTCAGCGAGGACGTCAGCAGGTTCGGCAGGGCATGGCGCAGGTACAGCAGCCGGGCGGGCAGCCGTTTGAGGCGAACGGTGCGCATGTAATCCTCGCCGAGCACCTTCGACGCCTCGACCCGCACCACCCTGGCCAGTCCCGCGACCGCCCCGACGGACAGCGAGGCCACCGGCAGGATGTAGGACTCGGGACCGGAGCGGCCCGCGATCGGCAGCGCCTGCAAGGTCACCGCGAACACCCACACCAGGCCAACCGCCAGCAGGAAGTCCGGCAACGCGGCGAGCCCGCCGGTGATCGCGTTGAACGTGACCTCGGCCGGGCGCCGTCTGCCGTTCTCCGTGAGTACGGCGATGCCCAGGCCCAGCGGCAGCGCGACCACGGCGATCACCGTGAACGCCAGGACCGCCAGCAGGAGGGTCGGCTGGAGCCTGTCGCCCAGGATGGTGGAGACGGGCATCTGCAGGGTGATGGACTGCCCCAGGTCGCCCTGCACGATTCCACGCAGGAACCGGCCGAACTGGACCGGCAGCGGCTGGTCGAGGCCGAGGCTGTGTCTGCGGTCGGCGATCAGCCTCGCCGAGGCGCGAACCCCCAGGCTCGCCCGCACGGGGTCTCCCGGCACCAGATGGATCATGGCGAACGCGGCGGTGACCAGGACTCCCAGCGAGACGGCGAGCTGGGCCAGACGACGGAGCAGGAACGCTCCCCACGGAGGAAGCCCGGTACGGCCCGCCGCCCGTCCTGCCCTCGCGCGCCCGCCCCTCACGAGCTCGCCTCCACTCGGGGAACGGCCCTGCTGCTGTGGAAGTAGCGCGCACGCCCGTCCCCCATGTCACCGACGAAGACGTACGTCACCGGGTGCGCCGGATCCTTTGGTGCCGCGATCCATGCCCCTCGTGCTCGGTTTCGCACCGCCGTACGGCAACGGCGAACCGCCCGAGTCACCGCGACGGCGCACCGCCCGAGTCGACGCGTGAGAAGCCCGCCTTGGTTCGTGAGCCGCCTCCCCCGGGCGGCCGGCGCTCACCGGCCGTCCGGACCCTTCCTGCGACCGCGGTTCAGCAGTCCGGAGCGGCGGGCGGCGGCGGTCCTCGGCTGTTCCGGCCGGACGTCGCCGGACGTGTCCTGCGCGGACTCGCCGATCTCCCTCATGACGCTGTCGAGGGCCTCACGGGTGATCCCGGCCTGGTCGAGAACCGCCAGGAGCACCCCCTCCATGAGGAGGGATCGGGCGGTCGGCGCGCACGCCAGGACCAGCGCCGCGAGCAGCGGCGGCGGGGGGAGTCCCGGAGACAGCATCTCCTGCAGCGCCTGGTCGTCGAGCACCGGGCCGTAGGCCGCGACCAGCAGGGCGTGATGCCGCCGGACCTGGCTCTCCGGATCTCCGGGATGGAGCTGCTGGATCGCGCCGACGAGCTGCCCGCGCCGTCGCAGCGCGGCGCGGACGGCCCCGCGCCCTGCCTCGTCGCCGCCTCGCCCCGCCAGCTCGGCGCAGACGATCTGAACGGTCAGTGGATCGACGGGCTCCCTGGCCGCGGCGTCGACCAGATCCCGGGGCCGCAGCGCCCCGAGGAGAGACGCCCGCTCCGCCATGCCGAGATACCGGGTGAGCCGTATCGTGACGGCGGATTCGGCGGCCGTCATCCGGCACAGGGCGGCCACCAGCGGCGGCGGGACCCTGCGCCCCGCGTCGCGGACGATCCGGTCGAGGCCGTCGACGGTGAGCTTGGGCCCGTAGGCCAGGCTCAGCAGCGCGTCGTAGAGACGTTCCTGAATCGTCTGGTCCAGCGCGTGGTCCGGCACCAGCAGTCTGCGGCTGCCGATGATCTGCCGGTGGCGCTCCTGCTCGTCCCCCTCACGCGCCCGCGCCGCCAGGACGTTGAGCTGGACCAGGTGGTTCGGGAGCATGTCGAGCCGCCCGCGTTCGAGGCCGTCGGCGCACGCGGTCAGCACGTCGCCGGCGGACACCGGCTGCCTCTCGGGTCCGGACGACTCGAGCGTCTCGGGGGCGAGGCCGAACTCGCCGAGCAGGGGAAGGACCGTGGAGAGGTTCTCCACCGTCATGGATCGCGGCCGGATGTCCCGGGCGAACCGCGCTATCAGCTCGGTGAGCCGATCACAGCCCATGAGCGCGTCGTGGTAGGCACGGGCGACGTCCTGCCCTTCGGGGATCTCCGTCCCACGACCCCAGGAGATCGAATGTGCGCCCACCGGCGCGTGCCTGGCGAACGACAACCTGATCCGGTGTCGTGCGGCGCTGTTCGTCCAGGTCGAGGCGGTCAGCTTGGATCTGAAGCCGTACGGCAGCAGCGCCGCGACCGCGTCGAAGAACAGCAGGCGATCGAGCAGCGAGGTCTCCTCCCCGTTCACGACGCAGACGGGCTGCCCGGTCAGCAGCAGCGCCGCCGCGTCCATGACGGTCTCGTCGACGGCCTCGGCGATCGCCCCGGGAGCCAGCACCGGCACGTCCACGAGGAGCGGGCCTTCGACGGGCAGCGGGCGGTCGCTGAAGGCCCGGTAGAGCCCCTGGCAGGACACCGGCCCTTCTGCGGCCTGCGCGTAGGGCACGCAGAAGTAGCGTGTGATCGCGATGGGCCTGCCCATCCCGTCCCGCTCGTCGGACCACTCCTGGACGGCCAGGCCCAGATGCGCCCTGATGTCGCCGCCGAACCAGCTGGTCGTCACCTGGGGCAGCTCGGTGGGGGTCCCCGGCGCGTAACGGGTTATGATCTCGCTGAAGTCGTTGCCGCCCAGCATTCCGTCGCTGCAGGCCAGGACCCTCTCCCCGTCCCTGGTGCCCGGTTGCCTGCCCCACAGCGCCCATTCGGCGGCCAGTCGCACGGTCAACGGATCTCACCGGAACCCGAGGATGACGAGAACGACGACCACGAAGACGACGGTCGCGCTCCCGGCCAGGATCACCCAGAAGTAAAGCAGCCCCTCGGGGCGCCGGTGCCCGGGGGCGAGTGGCTGGGGCCTGCCGAAACGAGGGCCTTGGGGCCTGCCGAAACGAGGGCCTTTTCGCCCGCGCGGCGACGGGGCCGCGCCCAGGACCGCCGGAGGCCTTTCGGGCGGAAGGTTCGGCTGCGCGGGCGGCAGGAGCTGCTCGACCACCTGGTTGAGGGTCTTGGTGGTGAGCCGGGCGCGGCCGAGGAACTCGCAGAAGCCGTCCACCACGACGTCTCTCGCCCCCGGGCCGTACAGTCTCACCGCGGCCGCGGCGAGCGCCGCCGACTGCGGCAGGACGGGGTGGCCGAGAACCTCCTTGAACGCCGCGCGTTCGAACGGCTGCCCGTAGGCCGCGACCAGCAGCTTCGTGAACCAGGCCAGTTTGGTGTCCCCGTCGTCCTGATGGACGGCCTCGATCGCGGCGGCGAGGTAGCCGTGCTCGTGCAGCGCGGTGGCCATCGCGGTGTCCTCCGCCCCGCCGCCTCCCCTGGCGATGAGCTCGTTGCAGACGAGGTGCACGGTCGGCGGGTCGAACGGTTCTCCGGCAACCACCTTGACCAGGTCCTTGGTGTCCATCGCCTGGAGCGCGCGGGCTCGCTGCCCTTCGTCGGGGCACAGCTGCACCAGCTTCAGCACGACGCCGGGCTCGGCGGGGGGCATGCGCAGCATGGCGCCGACCAGTGTCCCGCTCAGCGTGTCCGCGTCCTCGCTGATCCGCCGGACCCCCTCGGCCGTGAGCTGCGGGCCGTAGCCGACGGCCAGGATGACGTCGTAGAAGTCTTCCAGCCTCTTCGGCAGGCCTCGATGCTCGCACAGCAGCCGCTCCACCTTGATGATCTCCTGGCAGCGGCGCCGCTCGTCGTCGGCGAGCCTGCGGGCGAGGTTGTGGAGTCTCGTCAGCAGCCCTTCGAGCTCGTCGTACCGCCTCTGCTCGAGAAGGTCCGCGCAGGTGTTCAGCAGGTCACCGGCCCTGGCCTGCATGAGAGGGCGCAACTGGACCGGCATCGGCATCGTGCTGCTGGGCTCGTCGAGGAGCGCCAGAACCTGGTGCTGGGCGTCCTTGAACAACAGCGGCTCGGTTTTCCCGGCGAACCTGGCCATGACCTTCTCCAGGGGGTGACGGGCCAGCAGATCCATATAGCGGGCGGCGATGTCGTGTCCGTCGGTGGCGCCGTCCCCGCCTCCCCAGGCGACGGAGTACGCCCCCTCCTGGGGGTGTTTGGCGAAGGAGAGCCTGATCCGGTGCTTCGCGGAGCTGTCGGTCCACGTCGAGGCCGCCAGCTTCGCCCTCAGGCCGTACGGCAGGAGCGCGGCGACCACGTCCAGGAAGCGCAGCCGTTCGAGCATCGAGACGGACTCGCCCCTGACGACGCAGACGTGCCGGTCGGTCAGCAGCAGCGCCGCCGCGCTCACCGCCGCCCCGTCGGCCCTGGCCAGGATCGCCTCGAGGTCGAGCGTGGGAACCTCCACGCTGAGCGGGCCGTTCACCGGCAGCGAGTGGTCCTTGAAGGCGTTGTAGAGCGCCTCGTAGGACACCGGACCGGCCGCGGCCTGGCCGTAGGGGACGCAGAAGTAGCGGGTGCCCGCGATGGGCCTGCCCATCCCGTCGCGCCGGTCCGACCACTCCTGGACGGCCAGGCCCAGATGCGCCCTGGTGTCGCCGCCGACCCAGCTGACCGTCACCTGAGGCAGGTCCGCCGGGGTTCCCGGGGCGTAGCGGGTCATGATCTCGCCGAAGTCGTCGCCGCCCAGCATTCCGTCGCTGCAGGCGAGCACCTTGTAATCGTCGCGCGCGTCGGGCCGCTTGCCCCACAGAGCCCACTCCGCCGCGAGCCTCACCTTCCTGCTCATCGGCGGGCTCCTCTGTCGTCCCCCTCCGCGGACAGCTGCCGCCCGAGCCAGAGCATCGGCTCCATCACGTTGATGGGACGGGCCTGCCCGCGGATCTGGTAGGCGCTGATCAGGTTCTGGTGGTCGTCCGGATCGAAGTGCCCCTTCATCGGGTCCAGGTAGAAACCGATCGACGAGGTCACGAAGAACTTGATCCGGTCCGACCGGAAGTACTGCTTGAGCGTGGGCAGCACCATCCCCGCGTTGCCGCTGGCCGACACGGTGGACAGCATCTGGAACAGCTCCTCCGCGTCCTCGTCCGCGACGCGGGGGAAGCGGTGGGGGTCCTCGGGGTCCGGGCTCAGCAGGCTCAGCTTCTGCGCGGTCTGCAGCACCTGCAGCTCGTCGAACTTGGTGACGCAGACGGCGAGGTGGTGCGGGAGCGTGTCGTCGGCGTACTCACCCGTCGCGAGCATCCGCCGGGCGAGGTCGGCCAGCACGCCGTGCAGGTGGACGAAGGCGTCCCCGTCCTTGAACTCGCGGACCGGGTCGAAGAGGAAGACGATGCCCCTGCTCGCGGCCAGGCTGTCGAGCAGGTCCTCCCGCTCGGTACCGCGTCCCGTGCGCTTGGAGTGGTAGGAGCGGCCCGGCGCGTCCAGCACGTCGATCCCGATCTTCCAGGCGCGGGCCTCCTTCCGTTTGCGGCCCCAGCGCCTGGGCTGCAGCTCGGGCTTCTCGCTCAGGAACCAGCGGTAGCGGCCCAGGGTGCTGGTCGCCTGCGGGAAGCACTGGTCCTGGGAGAGCGCGGCGGTCATCTCGATGAGGAAGTCGGTCGAGGGACCATCGGCTCCGATGAGCCTCCACGGTCCGTCCTTGAGGATGAGGGCGATGTTGAGGGCGGCGAGAAAAGTGGTCTTTCCGCTGCCGGGGGCGCCCCAGATGGCGATGTTGTGATTGGTGCGCGCTGATTGCCCGGGATCGGGGTTCGCGGTGGTGTTCCATCTGTTCGCTGACGTCTCGCTCATGGCACCTCGAGCAGGGGGAAGGGGATCGGCTGGACCTGTGACGCCGTCAGGCCGAGGTCTGCGCCCAGCCCATGGACGTCAACGGCGCCGTCCAGATGGACCAGCCCGGCTCGGCCCAGGCGAGACCAGACGGGGTCGGCCCGCCCGGGAGGCCGGTCGCAGATCGCCCCGAACACCAGGTCGGGGTGTTGTTCGAGCCTGCGCACCTCCTGCTCCCAGTCGAACCGTCGCGGGCAGGGCAGGATGTGCGAACGGTGCACCCGGGGAGGGTGCGGGGGTCGGTCGCCGACCGTGAGCAGCGCCGTCCGCCCCTGGGAGGAGGAGGGGAGGCGACGCGCCACCTCGGCCAGCATGTCCTCGACCATCGCCGCGTCGGCATACCCCCGGTCCTCGGCCTCGCGCTGCCTGACCCGCTCCTCAAGACGTTCAAGGGAGTGCCGGGCGTGCTCGGTGGAGACCTGCCAGCCCGCGACGTCCACGGGCTCCTCGGGGACGTTGCGCTGGTAGGAGTGTGTGCCGTAGGCGATCAGCGACACCTGGAGCCGGTCGTCGAGCCCGCCGGACATCGCTGTGATCATCTGGCCGATCCGCCTGAACCGCTCGAGCACCCGTGCGGCCGTCCCGCTGGTCTCGACGGCGCAGATCAGGTGGGCGGGCCCGGCGGACGGATCGAGCCGGTACGGCACGGCGGCGACCCACTCGGCCCAGCTCCGGTCGCCTCTGGCGAGACCCGGCAGGCCGGAGAACCGGACCAGGCCCGGCCGCTCAAGCTCGGCGGTGATCTCGTAGCGTCCCGGCTGAACCTTCGCCGTGTGGACGGACAGCAGTGCCGGCCGCCGATCCTGCCACGCCACGACCGCGAACGCCGTACCCCACTCGTCGCTCGGTTCGCAGCGGACGGTGAAGGTGAAGGAGGTGCCGCGCCGCGCCTCGATCTCGAACAGCGGCGTGCAGGTGAGTTCGAGCCTGTTGGTCACCGGATGGCGTCTCAGCACGACGAGTTCGTACGACCGGCGCAGCGGCTCGTCGGCGACGATCTCGCGGAGCAGCCTGCCGACCGGCATGCCGGCCCGGGTGAAGGCGAACGCCTTCGGGTGAGCGGCTCTCAGCAACTCCATCGCCTCGTCGGCCCGCGGGCTTCCCGGAGACGAGCCGACCAGCACGACCGTGGTGTCCGCGGACACGTTCACGGCCTCCAGGACGGTCTCCCTGTCCCCGGACGCTCCGGGGTCGTCCCAGGACGGCCCGTCCACGGGATCGGCCCAGCGGACCACCGGCCTCCCATGGCCACGCGGTGTCCCCGTCTCGTCACGGTGCAGGTCGAACACGGTGACGCCATCCGGGGCGACCTCGACCACGGACAGGCGTCTGGCGCCGCCAAGCTCCGCGACCGCTTCGGTGAGGGTCTTGCGGAGCAGGATCGATTCGGTCAACTGCGGCTCCCATTGCTACGTCTCACCAAAATTTGCTCTCACCCCCCGAAGAGCGATCCATGTCACCAAACGGAAAAAGCAGACATTGCCTGATAATTCGGCCTATATTTCGATGTCATTCCTAACAACCGTATTCGGTCGCACGCATAGCCTATCCTGCCGCGTAACTGATAAATCTGATACCAGGAAATGACGATGTGCGCGATCCGAGCGGGGAGCCATTTCGGAGAGGGGAAACGTGAGAAGGTTTCTGATTGCCCTGTCCGGGGCTCGGGCCGACATCGTCGAGAGCTGCCCGACCGAGCACGGCAAGTTCGAGGGCATCGGCGGAGCGGTCCTCACCACCGGGGTGCTGGCCATCGTCTCGATGACGTTCGCCCTGTACAGCGCGCTCGGCGTCAGCCTCTTCCTCGCCGTGCCCGCCAGCATCGTGTGGGGCCTGGCCATCATGAGCCTCGACCGGTGGCTGGTCAGCTCCATCCAGACAGACGGGCCGCGCCGCTGGCGACTGGCCGTGCCGAGAATGCTCATGGCCGTGCTGCTCGGCGCGGTCATCTCGACCCCGCTGGTTCTCCAGATCTTCAAGTCGGAGATCGACGCCCAGATCGTCCAGATCAAACAAGATCGCGCCAATGCGTTCGCCAAGGAACAGAAGAAGGGCGACATCGGCCAGGACGTCGCCGGACTCCGCCAGTCGGTCGCCGATCGGCGAAAAGTGATCGCCTCCGGGGGAGGCAGCCCACAGGATCCGGCCAAGGATCCGAAAATCAAGTCATTGATCGCCGAGCGTGAAGCCCAGAAGAAGCTGGCCGACGACTACTACAACAAGTGGCAGTGCCAGTTGTACGGCGGGCCGACCTGTCCCCGCAAGGGCAACGGGGTGGTGGCGCAGGCGAGCAAGAAGGCCTACGACAAGGCGAGCGCCCGGCTCGACGACCTCGACGACCAGATCGAAAAGCGCAAGAGGGACCTCACCGCCACCGACGAGAGCACCAAGAAGATCCGGCTCGAGGCGGCGAAGGCCGAACTGCCGAAGCTCCAGGAACAGCTTGACGCGGCCGTGAAGCGGCAGAACGACCTCCAGGAGTCCTTCGACGCGGAGAACAGGGTGGCCAACGGGCTGCTGATCAGGCTGCGGGCGCTCGACGAGGTGTCCGGCAGGGACCTCACGCTCAACACGGCCCGCCTGCTGCTGTTCCTGCTGTTCCTGCTGATCGAGTGCCTGCCGGTGACGGTCAAGCTGATGCAGAAGCCCGGCAACTACGAGAAGGTCCTCGCCCTGGCGGCGCGGCACGAGTTCCGCGCCGCCAGGGAGGGTTTCGCCTCGGGGGCGGGATCCCCGGCCTCGGGAGCGGGATCCGCGAGAGCCGACGCGTCCTCTTCCATAAGAGACATCTGGCACCGGGAGCCCCCCTCGGCAACGAGGCCGGATAATCCGGGCACTGTCCCGATGCCGCCGCACAACCCTGGCACCGTCCCGATGCCGCCGCCCTCGTTCATCCCCCAGGACGATCCGACCCTGTCCGAGCCAACCGGCTTCGACGAGGAGCACAGTTCCCTGGAGGACGAGGCGCTGCGGCAGATGCGGGACACGACGCCCCGCACCACGGTCCTGGGCGCGGCCGCGGAGCGGTCCGGCGGGTTCGAGCTGTTCCCCGACGACGAATGAGCCACCCTCGGCTCCCGAAACAGGAGATCCGCTGATCAGAAGCCGCTACCACCTGCTCTCCAGGCTCGGCGAAGGAGGGATGGGCACCGTCTGGCTGGCCGACGATGTGATGCTCGGGCGCCGCGTCGCACTCAAGGAGGTCGTGCTGGCGCCGTACGGGGAGGACCTGGCCGTACGCACGGAAAGGGCCCTGCGCGAGGCGCGCGCCGCGGCGAGCATCGAGCACCCCGGCATCGTCGACATCTACGACGTCTTCCTCGAGGACGGAAAGCCCTGGATCGTCATGGCCTACATCAGGGGCCGCTCGCTCCTGGAGCTGATCGGCACCGACGGCCTCGGCGAACGCGAGCTGGCCAGGATCGGCATGCGTGTGCTGGAGGCACTGAGCGCCGCGCACCGCGCCGGGGTCGTGCACCGTGACGTCAAGCCCGCCAACATCGTGATCGGCGAGGGCGGCCGGGTGTTCCTGGTGGACTTCGGCATCGCCCAGATCGACGGCCAGAGCAGCCTCACCACCAACAACGCCCTGACCGGAACACCGGAGTTCATGGCGCCGGAACGCATCAACGGCGAGGAGGCGGGGCCGCCCGCCGACCTGTGGTCCCTCGGGGTCACCTTCTTCCACGCGCTTGAGGGGTACTCCCCGTTCCGCCGCGGCAACGCCATCGCGACCATGAGGGCCGTCGTCGACGTGGATCTCCCGTCGTTCTCCCACCGGGGGCGGCTGTCCGAGGCGATCGTACGGCTGCTCGAGAGGGACCCCGCCCTGCGGATGGGCGCCGCCGAACTCACCCGCGTCCTGAGATCGATCGCCACCACCCCCGCCCGGCAACCGATCCCCCAGCCACCGCCACAACCCCCGCCACGGCTCCCCCAGCCGCCACCTCCGCCCAGAGACCACCGGCCATCGCCCCCTCCCACGGACCGTCAGCCGCCGCCTCCCCCCAGGGACCACCGCCCCCCGAACCGGCCGGTCGATCCACCGATCCCCCTCACCGTCGACCCGCAGGAGGCGGCACGGCGCATCGGCGCCATGGCGACGGAACCCGCCGCGAGATTCTTCTCGGCGCTGCCCCGGGACACCGCCCACCAAGTGCTGACCCTGCTGGAACCACAGGTCGCGGGAGAGATCCTGCTCGCGCTCCCCGAGAACAAAGCAGCAGCCGTCCTTACGGAACTCCAGGCCAGAGGCGCCGGCGGCATGCTGGAGCGGATGGCGGTCAGACCGTCGAAAGCCGCCTCGGTCCTGCAGATGATGTCCGCCGCCCGAGCGGGCCGCGCGGTGGACTACATGAGCCTCGACGAGGCGTCCGCGCTCGTGGGCGTGACACCGCCCGGCGAGGCGGCGAGAATCCTCGAACACGCCCACGTCCGCACCACCGCAGGCATCGTCGGTGCCCTCTCCGGAACCCCGGCCGCCGCGCGCCTGATCGAGGCCATGGCGGTACGGCGCGCATGCGACGTCCTCGGCTACATGTCCCCCGCGACCGCAGCCACGGTGCTGAAGGCACTCCCCGGCGACCACGCCAGACGACTGCTGAACGGCCTCGACCAAAGAACCCACGCCCACGTCCTGCGCCACCTGAAGCACTCCTGACCGGCTTCGCCACCGCCACCCCCGCCGCCCAGCGCGGACGGACCACTGACGGCAGTGGCGGTGCGCCGTGCACAGGGTGCACCGCCGCCGGTCCGCTGTCAGTAAGCGATGACCATCCGGACGTCGGGCTTGTCGATGACGTAGCCGTCGCGGGTCTGGTCGTCCGGCGTCCCGGCGGGGTAGAGCGTGATGGTGGGCCGGGCGTCCCGCGCCTTGTCCCAGACGCGGATTCGCTCACACAGGCGCTCCGCGAGGCGCTGGCCGGCGGTGCCGTGGCCGGTGGCGCCGAGCTCCCAGCGGGCGGGGTCTTCGGCCTCGCGGCGGGTCAGGGTCAGATAGGCGAGGGAGTCGCCCTCGGCCAAGGCGGGGCTGCGGGCGGGGATCGCGGGCCTGCACAGGCCACTGTCGACGGCGGCGCGGTCGGCGGCGATACGGCAGGTGGCCGGGTCGGTGGCGGTCAGCCGCAGCCAGACGCCGTCGAAGGACTCGTCGCCGCGGATCGTCACACCGGAGGCGACGGCGGTCTTCGGCCGCTCGAGGACGCCGCGCTGGGCGGCGGGGTCGATGTGCTGGTCGGCGTCGAAGTGCAGGGTGACCAGGCCGTCGGTGTCGAGGGCGGCGGTGCGTTCGCCGTTCTGGCCGAGCATGGGAACGAACCCGCACAGCTCGACCACGTCGGCCACCATTCGGTCGCCGAGACGGTCCAGGCCCAGGCAGCGGGCCTGGCCGCGCCAGCTGAGCGGTACCACCAGGCGGGTGCCGGGCTGCAGCTGGTCCCACCACGCGGCGGGGATGTCCCAGGCGCCGACGGTCACGATCATCCGGTCGGGGTGGCCGTGCTCGGGGGCGCCGAGGGCGCCGTCGCGGGTCAGCACGGTGACGGCGGTGTTGCCGGTGGCGTCGAGCATCGTGCGGGCGTGCGCGGTCACGTCCTGGTCGATGTCGATCGTGACAACCTGGCCGTCAGGGCCGACCAGGTGGGTCAGCAGGGCGGCGTTGTAGCCGGTGCCGGCGCCGATCTCCACGACGGTGTCGCCGGGTTCGGCCCGCAGCCACACCAACATGTCGGCGACCAGGGACGGCACCGAGGCGCAGCTGAGCGGCAGGCCACCGGCCGGGTTGGGCTTGATGGTGACGCTCTGGTCGGCGTATGCCTGCTCAAGGGTGACGTCGGGCACGAACGCGTGCCGGGGAACCGCCCGCAGGGCGTCCTCGACCACCGCGGTGAGGGGGTGGGTGGCGGCGATGGCGTCGACCATGCGGTCCCGCAACGTCTTCGGCGAGGCGGGAGTGGCGGTGCTCATCAGGGTGGTTGTCCTTCCGTGGCAGGGCGGGTCGCGGTCAGCCGACCAGAAGCAGGCAGGTGTCCCAACGAGCAGCAGGCGGAGTGGTCACAGAGGTGGTGTGCTGGGCGAGCCGGAGTCCTGTCGTGCCTTCGAGCAGCCCTGGGCGGTACAGCCGGCCACCGCCGTTCAGGTAACGGTCCATCAGGGCCCGCAGCCGGGGCAGCCGGCGGGTGAGGCGCTCGTCGCGGGCGTCGGCGGCGGCCCGCCAGGTGGTCAGCAAGAGCCCGGCCCAGCCGTGGCACAGCGTGGCATCGGTGAGGTCGAACAGCTGGGCCGGGTCGCTGACGCACCCGGCGAGGGCGTCCTCGGCGAGTTGCCGACGGTCGGCGTTGTCGAGGGCGAGGCCTGCGAGTTGCTGGGCGCGGGCCTGTCCAGGTGTGCCGTAGCACCAGGACGGCCGCTGCGGGCCGCGCTGGCGTACTGTTCCCGCCTGCCACTCGTCCAGAGAGAGCATGCCCGGCCACCACGCCCGAGTTCCGCTACCCTGGCGCCGCTGGTCCAGCCAGGTACAGATCCACTCGATCGTCCCGGCCTGGCCTGGCACACCGATGCCGTGTCTCATCGCGGTCGACAGTAGTGCCAGGGGGCCTGAGATGCCGTGGGCCAGGCCGAGGTTGGCGTGTCCGCCGGGCCAGTTCCGGCTGGGCAGGTCGGCCGGGCCGTTGGCACACCACCAGCCCGGCAGCGCCTGCCCGTGGACGATGATCGGGATGGTGAGGCGGACCAGGTAGGCCAGGATGTCCCGCAACAGGGCGCTCTCGCCATGGCGGGCCAGCTGGTAGGCGCCCAGGCCGGTCAGCCCGCTGACCAGGTCCCACTCCCGCATCTCGGAGAGCCGCCCGGCGTCGATGCGGGCGTGGGCACGCTCCAGGCGGACGCGGGTGATCCGGTCGACGTGCGGATCGAGCGCGGCCAGAGCCCGTGC
Source organism: Streptosporangium sp. NPDC051023 (assembly GCF_040689595.1). Lineage (NCBI taxonomy): Bacteria > Bacillati > Actinomycetota > Actinomycetes > Streptosporangiales > Streptosporangiaceae > Streptosporangium > Streptosporangium sp. NPDC051023. The sequence goes on from NZ_JBFBCE010000045.1 coordinate 26,778, forward strand.
GTAGGAGGAGTTCTGGGCCGCATTGAGAACGAACGCGACGGCCGGGGCCCCCCGGAACAGGCCGTCGTCGGGCAGCGCGGCGACCGGTCGCCGAGTCATCACCACCACCCGCTCGTGCGCGCTCGCCCAGGTGCCGATGCCGGAGCGGGCGTACTCGATGTGCTCCAGCGCTGGGCCCGGGGCTCCATCGGCCAGAGCCTGGCTCCAGCCCGGTTCGGGCTCGACCGTCAGCGGGTACCCGGCCGCTGTCACCGCTTGCCTCCGATCGCGGACTGGCGGGCGCGGGCGGCCTGCCGGGCCAGGTGGCGGCAAACCTTCTCACCATCCGGGTCGAGGCCGATGACCCGATTGTGGTGCATGTGCAGCAGCGACTCCAGAACGGCGTCCGCGTCGGCGGTGCCGGGCAGACTCCGCCGGTAGGTGGCCAGGGCCTCAGCCCGGTCCTGCCAAGCGGTGGCGATCTCGCTCGTCCAGCCCGGCAGATCGGTGTGTGAGCCGAAGCGGACCAGCGGGACAACCTGATCGGCGACGGCCCGGTCCGGCACGGCCGGTGTGACCGGCTGAGAGGCCAGCCAGTCCGCGGCGACGCCCGGTCCGAGGAAGGCTTCGGCGATGTGCACCATGTTCAGCGCGACCAGCGCGCCCGGGTGGATCACGGTCGGTGGCAGATTCCGCAGCTGGGTGACGGCCAGGCGAGAGTCCGCGGCGAAGACCGCTTCGGCGGCATCCAGCGCCCGGCCGGTCCCGTAGCGGCCACTCTCCGGGGTGTAGATGTCGAAGATCAGGCCACCCGCCAGGCCGCCGTCCCGTAGCTGCTGGGCCCACTGCCCGAGTGCCGCCACTGCCTCGCCGTGCCCGCCGTCTGGGGCGTGCAGCCGAAGGCGAAGGTGGTCGGTCTCGTTCGGGCTGCGGTAGCGGACAAACCAGTATGGCGGCTGGTCGAGACAGGCGAGGAGCCGGGGCATGTGGTCGGTGATGATCTCGGTGAACCGCTCCGGGTGGGAGGGGATCTTCGCGTTCAGCCAGCGGCCGGCCGCGACACCGGGCAGGGTGCCGTGGGAGCGGGTGTCGATCTTCGGTAGCGGCCCTGCCAGTGGCGACGGGGCTCCCGCTCCTGAGCGTGCGAGCGGGACGGCGATCTCGTGCGCGTGCCCGTCCAGCCAGCCGAAGTCCTCGGCGGCGCCGGTCTCGGTGAGGAACGCCTGTCCGGCGTGCTGGAGGTGGGCGGTGAGGATGGCCGCGTGGGCCGGTTCGTCCAAGGCGAGCCGTAAGGTGCGGTCGTCGTCGCGTAGTTCCACCATGTCGGGACAATGCCAGCGGCGCCGCCACCCCTGCAGATCCGGCAGGTCAGCGAGGGTGAGGAGCCAGCGAGCCGGGGCCAGGACGGTGCGGCCGTAGCGGACCCGGGGCAGGTAGGGCAGGGCACGAGCGTGCGGGCCCCAGTCGAAGCCGGTCCAGGATGGGGAGAAGGCTCGGGTGAGGTGGGCGAGGAACCGGGCGATTGGCGGGGTCTGCTTGTCCAAGGCCAGCGCGTGGAACACCTGCGGCTCCACGACGCGGCGCCGCGACATGCTGACCAGGTACAGGCGGTCGCGGGTCGCGGTGACCGCGAGGTCGTCCACCGCGATGATCTGCGCCCCCTCACTCGCGGGTCGATGCTCGCCGAGCGCGATGACGTGCGGCAGGTAGGCGGGGATGCGGGTGACGTTCTCGGAGTGTGCGAACAGCGGGGGGAAGGACAACTGCGTGGGCAAGGCCCCCTCGATGAGAGTGGGCATCTCCCGGTAGACCTCAGCGAGGTCAGCGCCCGTGGCGGCGACGGAGAAGCGCGAGGTCAAGGTTCCTGCCGCGCGTGCCGGGGCCACCATGAGGGTGTAGTCACCCGACCGCAGCGCGTCGAGGTTGACGGCGTGAACGCGGGTGGAGACCTCGACGTGCGGCGCGATGTACCGGGCGTCGAACCGCTGGTCCCCGGCCAAGGCGTCGATCGCCTCGTCGGTCAGGACGATCTCCCGGCTGCCGTCGGCGAGCGCCCGCCAGGCCAGCGCGAACAGCCGCTCGTCACGCTGGTTCGGTCCTCGGGAGGGCGGGGTCATCGTGCTACCGGGATACTCGGCCGGGTAGCCGAGCCCCGTGGCCGGGTCGAGGAGTTCGACCAACGGAACCAGCGCGCCGATGCTGTAGCGCTCCCAGAACGCCGCGTGGTAGTCCCGCCACACGGCGTCCCCAGTTGGCTGACGGGTCAGCCGCAGCAAGGCATCGGCGGATCGTTCCAGGTCCTCGAAGAGGCAGGCAGGCAGTCGGACGTCGCAGTCGAGGACCAGGTCCAGAGCCAGCGACGTACGTCCGGCCGTCGCAAGGTGCCGCATCCGGCCCCGGATCGCCTCGCGTTCACCCGCCAGATCGGTGCCCGGGTCGGCATGGTTGTGCCGATGCAGGTCGGCCCGGAGCGCGTCAAGGCTTCGGACGACCGGCGCGATGGCCGGAACGGTGTCGGCGTCGGCGTCGTGGAGCCGGTCGAGGAGGTGCGCGAGCGGGTCGGTGACAGTCAGCGGCGCGCGGAGACTGGCGATCAGGAAGCCCTGCCGAACGAGTTCGGTCAGCAGGCCGACGGCCTTGGCCCGGTCGGCGTTGGCGGTCAAGGCGAGCTTGTCGGCCAAGTCGGCAAAGCGCACTGGGGCGGCTGTGGCGTCCTGCACGAAGCGGATCACACCAGTGAACCGGATGCTCACCCGGTTCGGGCCGCCCTGGGGGATCTGGAGGCGACCGCCGCGCTGGGCGGCGAGGTTGTTGAACACCACATCGAGGCGGTCCAGCAGATCGTGATCGGCTTCCAGGCCGTCAGCGACAGAGGACAGCCACTCGGTGTCGACACGGGCGATAGGCCGGTGCCCGATGCCCCACCGCACTTGCGGGGCGGGGCCGATGGAGGCGGGAGCGACCCCGGCGAACAGACCGAACGGGGTGGGCCGTCCGGTGGCTCGCAGAAGGTAGCGAGCGGCGGCGACGACGGCCCGGCGGAGTTGCTTGGGCTTCACAGTCCGGCCGGCCGCGATGGCGTCGATACGCTCGGCCAGGCCGGTGCTGGCCTCCCGGATCGCATCGGCGAACCCCGCGTCGGCCCAGACCTCCTCCAGCCAGGCACGGCACGAGACCGCATCGGCCGGGTCCGGCCACCGGTCGGGAAGGCTGGTCAGCGGGGCGGCGGCGGCCCGCAGGAGGGCCGTACCGGAGTGCTGATAGAGCGAGCCGGCGTTCATCCATTTCTCCACTGTTGGGAACCGGAAGGCGGATGCCGGGGCCGGGGACACGAAGTCCCCGGCCCCGATGTGGTGTTCTGGATCAGACGGCGCTGGCGCAGGACGAGGCGCAGGTTGGGAGGCATCCGTCCGAGGTGCCGCACGCCTTCGGCATGCGGTCGCCGCCGGACTCGGTGATGACCATCACGTCCAGCTCGAACGGGTCAGGGTCCAGTGTGTCCATCGTGAGCGTGAAGGTGCCCGCCATGTCAGTACTCCTTCCATCGGTACAGGTTTGGTGCCACCTCCCCGATCTCGGGGAGGAGTTGAAGGGCATGGCCGATTCCCGACTCGGCCAACGCGAGGTGAGGAACAGGCCGACGGCTCGGTATCCGGCATCACGGCCACGGACTGGGACTGGGACTGGACCCGCTGATGGTTGACGAATAGGCCGAGCAGCCCGAGCGCTGCAGGGGGACCGGACACCTCCAGCGTTTTCAGCGCGGCCTCGACCGGGTCGCCGCTCTCCCTGAACCGCATCGGCGCATCCACGGCCCGGTCCGCGCGCCGTGCGTCGGGAAACACCGGTTGAAAGTCCGTGCCGCGCAGATTCATACCGCTCTCCCTTTTTGAGGCCTGCTTGTCTCCGGCAACCGGGGCAGCCGCGGGAACTACGCCGTCGGCATGCCCACGCCCGCCGGGAGACGCTCAGCATCCGCGTGCTCCCACGGTCCCGCCTCATCTGTGGGGCATCAATGCCGGGTGGCCTGGCACATTGCCAAGGCGGCAATGTGCCAGGCCATCACCGAGCGTTACGCTGAGCCCGCATCGTTCCCGCCGTAGGAGTGACACGCTGTGGTCGCTATCAGCCGGGCACAACGGGCCGCCCTGGCCCGCCAGGCCCGCGACATCCGCCAGGCAGGCGAGCACCAGGGCATGGATGCGCGACAGGTGGCCGAGGCCATCGTCCGGCAGCTGCCGGACATCCTTCCGCTGGAAGCCTGGCGGCTGGCGCGCGGCTGGTCCCGGCCGCGAGCGGTGGCTGAACTCCTGGACCTGTATGAGGCCGATGGGCGGCCTGCGCCGGCGGTCAACACCGCGATGCTCTGCCGGTGGGAACACGGCGTCGTGGCCATGTCCGCGGACTACGAGCACATGCTGTGCCGCCTTTACCACATGAGGCCGCACCAACTACGCCCCGGCACCGCAACGACCCCGGCATTGGCCGAAACGCCCCAGCCTCACAAATCCATTACACAGAGTCACGGTATGGTTACATTGCACAGTAGAGGCCATGACGACGAGGGGACCGATCCGATGCGGCGTCGCACACTGCTCACGGCGGCCGGGTTGAGCGTCCCGCTATCGCTCCTCCGGCGTTTCGACGACGCCCTGGCGCTGCCCCCGCTACCGGATCGTTCCGCCGAACCAGCGCAGATCGCCCAGCGGCTGCGGGCAGCGCGCCGCCAGTTCGACGTCAGCGAGGTGACCGGCCTGATGGCCATCCTGCCCGGCCTGCTCGCCTCGGCGCAGAAGGCGGCCGAGCAAACGGACACTTCTGAGGGATGGGCGATGGTCTCGGCGGGCTACGCCCTGGCCACCGACACCCTCAACAAGGTCGGCAACAAACCCTCCGCCCGAATCACAGCGGACCGGGCGATGCTGTATGCCGAGCGGTCCGAAGACGCGGTGGCCAAGGCCGCCTCGGCGCGGGCACTGGGCATGATGCTGCGCACCCAAGGGCGCCCCGACCTCGCCACCGGCGTAATGACCAGGGGCATCGACCAACTGACGGCAACCGGGCTGCGCACAACGGCCCAAGCCGCCATGTGCCTGCGGCTGCTGTGCGCCAGGGCGTACACCTACGCCTGGGCCGGAGACCAGCCACGCGCCCTGGAGGGGATCGCCGAGGCCGAGCATGCCGCCGCCCGGGTACCGGCGATGAAACCGGCCGCCCTGCCGTTCGCCGCGCTGTACCGCGTCGATATTCACTACGCCCTCGGCGACGCCGGAACGGCACTGCACACCGCCCGGGACCTGCGGACCGACATGTATCCGACGCCTGAGCGGCGCGGGCGATTCCACACCGATCTCGCCCGCGCCTGGTGGCAGCAAGGCAAGCCCGAGCAGACTACGGCAGAGCTGCTGACGGCATACCAGCACGCACCGGCAGAGGTACGCGACCGGCCATCGATCCGGCAGATCGCTGTCAACCTGGTGGAACGTCACCCGCGAGTCGCTGGCGTGCGCCAGCTCACCAAGGCGATCAACCGCTCTCAGACCATGCCCGTCACCGTCTGAGGCAGACGAGGGCGCCTTCGGCCCAAAGGTCATCAACGTGCCAGACCACGAAGGGCTTCCCGAAACCCTGCCGCCCTGCGGATGGGCGCCGCCGAACTCACCCGCGTCCGCACCACCGCAGGCATCGTCGGCGCCCTCTCCGAAACCCCGGCCGCCACGCGCCTGATCGAGGCCATGGCGGTACGGCGCGCATGCGACGTCCTCGGCTACATGCCACCCGCGGCCGCCGCCACATCACTGAGGGCACTGCCCGGCGACCATTCCCGGCGCCTGCTGAACGGCCTCGACCAAAGAACCCACGCCCACGTCCTGCGCCACCTGAAGGGCTCGTGACCGACTTCGAGGCCCTCCTCACCGGCCTCCCCGACAGCTGACGCGGCGTGATGCGAGATCGCGGGAGTCTGTCAGGCGGGCAGGCGATAGCGATGTCGGGCGTTGGCCGCGAAGAGCTTGTGCCGGTCCTCCCCGCCGAGGGACGCGGTGATCTCGCGGTAGGCGCCGATGAGGTCGGCGTAGGTTCCGGCCACGCTGTCCACCGGGAAGTTGCTGCCGAAGAAGCAACGGTCGACGCCGAACAGTTCCAGACAGGCCTCGACCCAGGGACGGAGACGGTCAGGGTCGGTGGTTCCCAGCGCCATCCCGAACCCCGAGATCTTGCAGTGGACATTGCCGAACGCGGCGAGAGGTGCCACTGCCTCACGCCACCGGCGGAACTGCTCCGGCTCCTCGCCTTCCGGCCATCCCGCGTGTTCCAGGACGAAAGTCGTACCAGGCGACGCGTCGACGGCGGGCAGATAGGAGGCGATACCGGCCGGACGGGTGATGATCTCGAAGATCCAGTCGTTCTCACCGAGGAGACGGAAGAGCTTCAGAGCCGTGTCCGCCGCGGGGTCGAGACCGGCGAAAACCCGGACGCCCCGGAAAGCCGGGCTCCGGGCCTGGGCCAGCAGGTTCTTCTCGATCACGTCGAACGAGGCCGCCGGGTCGATCGTGCCGATGACAGCGGAGGGGAACCCCGTTTCGCGGCGCAACCGGTCAAGCCATCGCGCCTCGTCCAGGACGGACTGCGGTGAGGACACCGCCGAGACATGCACATGCCCGGCGCTCGGTGGGAAGTCTCCGGGCAAGATGTCCCGGTAGATGGGCCGGGCCCGGAGCGCCGGATACCAGTCGTTGACACTGGGCTGCCAATAGTGGACGTGCGCGTCCACGAATTCGAAATCGTCTGTCACCCGCCCAATCTAAGAGCCGCGAAGGGCGCCCTTGATCGGATACTCCCCGTTCCGCTCCGGGTGGAACACCCCCTGCGGCCCTCGCCCCCTCTCCGCGCTCCGCGCGGCCCTTGCTCGGACGGCGTTCCCCAGGAGGCTCCCCCCTTCGCCCCCCGGATGTGAGAGGCCTACCGGCCCCTCACGCTCCCCGGCCACTGACCGGTTTCTCACCAAAACGGTGAGCGCGGGTGCGATCCCGCCGACCATGTTCTCATTTGCCACTTCGGCAAAGAAGTTTGCCGTATATGGGAGGGCGGGCGCACCATCTCAGAAAACGGAGGGACTGCGCATGAGCGAGCAAACAGAGCGGGCATATGACGTCGTGGTGATCGGGGGCGGTGCCGCCGGGTTGAGCGGGGCGCTGACGCTGGGACGGGCGCGGCGTTCGGTGCTGGTGGTCGACTCAGGGCGACCGCGCAACGCCCCGGCCGAGGGGGTGCACACCTACCTGGGGCGGGAGGGCACATCGCCCGCCGAGCTGCTGGCCATCGGCCGTGAGGAGGTGCGTGGCTACGGCGGCGCGTTCCTTGAGGGCACCGTCGTCGCGGCCGAGCGCCATGACGCCGGGGGTTTCCGTGTCGTCCTCGCCGACGGCGGCACGGTCCGCGCCGAGCGGCTGCTGGTGACCACCGGCCTGGTCGACGAGCTGCCCGAGGTGCCCGGCGTGGCCGAGCTGTGGGGCAGGGACGTGCTGCACTGCCCGTACTGCCACGGCTGGGAGGTCCGCGACCGGGCGATCGGCGTGCTGGGGACGGGGCCGTTGGCGGTGCACCAGGCCCTGCTCTGGCGGCAGTGGAGTGAGAGGATCACCCTTTTCCTGAACTCCGCGCCCGAGCCGGACGAGGAGGAGTACGAGCGGCTCGCCGCCCGTGACATCACCGTGGTGCGTGGTGAGGTGGTCGCCCTGGACACGACGGACGACCGGCTCTCCGGTGTGCGCCTGGCCGACGGCACGACGGTTCCCTGCCAGGCCCTGGCCGTCGCGTCGCGTCTCACCGCCCGCGCGGGCTTCCTCGCCTCGCTGGGCCTTGAGCCGTCCGACCACGAGATGGGCGGGCACGTGATCGGCAGCCGTATCGCCGCTGACGCGATGGGCGCGACCGCCGTCCCCGGGGTGTGGGTGGCGGGCAACGTCGCCAATCCGATCGATCAGGTCGTCGCCGCCGCGGCCTCGGGAACGCGTGCCGCGGCGGCCGTCAACGCCGACCTGATCGCCGAGGAGACCCGGCAGGCCGTCACCGCCCGCCGTAAGCCATGAGCCATGAGCCGTGAAGAGTCACCCGGAGGCGCGCAGGGATGCTTCCGGCAGGGCGTCGGGCGCGCGGGGGCTTGGCTCGCGGCCCCAGAGGCCGACCAGCGCGAAGGCCAGGCAGGCGACCCCGAGGAAGATCCAGGCTGTCGTGTAGCCCCCGGGAGGGACGATCAGCCCGAACGCCCAGGGGAGGACGAACCCGCCGGCCGCCACGATCGTCAGCATGAGGCCGACGGCCGTGCCGATGTTCTCCGGGCTGACCGACCTGTCCTCCCCCGGGATCGTCTGCCAGACGGCGAAGCAGCCGTTGAACGCGAACCCGACGAGGAACGCGGGCAGCCAGAACCAGCTCTCACCGGCGACGGGGATGAGCAGCAGGCCCACCCCCTCCAGGGTGAGCAGACCGAGAATGAGCGGGCGCCGCATGCCGACCCGGTCGGAGAGCCAGCCCATGACGATGCTGCCGGGAATGCCGGCCAGGCCGATCATCAGCGCGGCCGTTCCCGCGGAGGCGAAGTGCCGCTCGTCGGCGCCGTACCCTCCGACGAGCTGGGAGGCGGCGAAGTATGCGCCGTAGCCGCCCACGAAGGCGACGCCGTACACCCACAGCAGCCGGTTGCCCAGGGTCTGCCTGACCGCCTCGCGGGTGACGCGCACGCCGGTGAGGCGGCCCATGCCCGACGGCACGCGGTAGACGAGTCCCATGACGAGCCCCATGACGACGCACAGCGCCCCGCCGACGACCAGGGCCCGCCGCCAGCCGAGCCCCGCGGTGACGTCCGCCCAGGTGTAGAGCCCCAGGGCGGCCCCCAGGCTGAAGGTGGCCGAGGCGATGCCGAGGGCGAAGGCGTGCATGCGCCCGGAGAACCACACGCTCAGGGCGGCGATGCCGATGCCCGCGTACAGCGAGGCGCCGACGCCGCAGAGGACGCGCAGGATCACAAGCTGGGTGTAGTCGCCCGCGAGGCCGGACAGCGCCGCGGTGACCCCCTCGAGGACCAGGCCTGCGACGAGCGTCGCGCGCAGGCCGATACGGGTGGCCAGGAAGCCCGCCGGGATGTGGAAGATGCCGTAACCGGCGACGAACACGGAGATGAGCAGCGCGATCTGCGGAATCTCGATGTGGAACTCCGCGCTCATCTGCCCGAAGGCGGGGGCGGGGTCGAACCAGTTGAGGGTCATCACCACGAAGCCGAGCGACACGACGGTGAGCATGGCCCAGCGCCGGATGCCGGATGTCGGCGGGCGGAGGGTGGGGGAGTCGCTGAAGCTCGACATGGATACCCCTTGGGTCCGAAAACGACGGTCCGCAGGCGGAGGCCTGTCACCGGATCATCACAGAGTCACGTATTTCATCTTTCCTTCGGATTTCACGTCATTAGTAGTGCCGACCAGTGGCCTTCCGGCTCCATCTTTACTGGAATTCATCCTCCGCATTGCCAAAACCGGGACGAATCCACTCAGAGAACATGACCCCTGTGCTGACCTGCGGCTATGCCACTTCAGAAACCGGACAGAATTGACGTTCTGTCCGGTCAGCCCCCTACTTTGCCCATGGTCGTAGCTTCGGGAGGCCTGGCCCTCAGGGACGCTCGTCGACGGGTTCTGCCCTGAGGGGGATCCCACGCAGAGTGAGCAGTACGAGCAGAACACCGCTCGCGGTGAGCGCGATATCGGCGACATTGCCGACGAAGAGGCCGCCGTAGTCGATGAAGTCGATGACATGCCCTCGGCCGAATCCGGGAGAGCGTAGGAGGCGATCGAGCAGATGGGTCGCGGCACCGCCCAGTAGCGCGCCCAGCACGCAGGCCCAGGCGGCCGAGCGCAGCCGTCGCGCCGCGTACAGGATGCCGGCCACCGTGACGGCGGCCGCCACGGCGAACACTCGATGCCGGCGAACGCCTTGCGGAGCAGGTCGACATCGGACAGGTGTGCGCTTCAACGAGCGTGTACGGGTCGGCGGTCACCCCGGATCGTTTCATGAGGGCGTTTCACCTGTCCCGTCGTTGCAACAACCCATGAAACGCGATCGCAGCAGGTCGGCGCCGTCGGCGCTGGTTGTTTCACAGGCGAACACCTATGAAACACGCTCACATCAGCCCGTTGGACAGCGGGCGGGCGTCAGCCTTCCGGGTGTCCGTCGTAGACGCGGATTTTGTACTCGGTGGTCTCCAGCGCCAGGCCGAGCTCACGGATCTGCCGCGTGATTCGGTCTTGCTGGTCGAGCATGATGCGGCGGCGTTCCGGGATGGTGCTCGGGCCCTGCTCGACGAGCAGGATGTAGCGCTTGAGGTCGGTCATGGTCATGCCGGACAGGCGCATCCGAGCGAGGAAGACGAGGCGGCGCAGGTCGAACGCGGAGTACTCGCGGTACCCGGAGGCGTTGCGAGCGGGCCGCACGAGTCCCTCCTGCTCGTAGTACCGGAGGGTGTGCGTCGACAGGCCGACAAGCCGGGCGGCCTCGGCGACACTCTTGGGCGTCGCCGAGGCCTCGATCGTGGCGTCGTCGAGCAGCTCGTGCAGCGCATCGATCGCCGACGAGGATGGCCCGTCGCTGGCAGCGAGGATGCGTTCGATCAGCGCTTCAGTGGCCATGGCCCACAGCGTACGGCGATCAGAACGCGCGCACCGCGGGCGGCATGCCTGGGAAGTCTGCCGACTCGCTCACAGACGCCCATTTCTCGACGTCGTCGAGCGCACCACGGTAGACGCGGGTGAGATTGCGAACCGCCTCGGCACCGAGCGGGAGCCGGAGCGGCGCGTCGGGGGTGTCGAGCATGTCGCGGATCACCTGGGCGGCGCGTGCCGGGTCGCCCTCCTGGATGCCGTCGGCCGCGGCCATGTTCGCGCGCACGGCACCGACGGCCTCGTCGTAGATCGAGCTCTGCCGCGCTGTGTTGAGCACGTCGGCGGCGTTGAACGCGGTGCGGAAGCGACTGGGCTCGACGATGAGGACGCGGATGCCGAACGGTGCGACCTCGCCCGCGAGCGCCTCCGACCAGCCCTCCAGCGCGAACTTGCCGGCTGAGTAGCTGCCGACGGCGGGGAACGACATCCGCCCGCCCTGGCTGCTCATCTGCACGATCGCACCCGAGCGACGCTCCCGCAGGTGGGGCAGCACGGCACGCACATAGGCGGCGGGGCCGAACAGGTGCTGCTCGAGCATGGCCCGCAGCGCGGCATCCGTGATCTCTTCGGCGGTGCCGACCTGTCCGGCACCGGCATTGTTGACGAGCACGTCGACGCGCCCGAACACCTCCAGCGCCCGCTGCACGACCGCGGCCGCTCCCGCCGTGTCGCGCACATCGTGCTCGATGGCGAGGAGCCGATCCCCGTACCGCGCCTTGAGCCCGTCGAACCGGTCGGCCCGTCGCGCGGTCCCGATCACATGCTCGCCGGCCGCGAGTGCCGCCTCGGCGAGCGCCAGGCCGAGGCCCGAACTCGCGCCCGTGATGATCCATGTCTTCGTCTCGTTCGTCGTGGTCATGGCCCCGACGCTAAAGCTTCGAGCGCGCTTGAAAGCAAGCCGCGCTCAGGCTCGGGAGGCGACAAGCGGTCCGGCCCGCTTGATCCACTGCGCGACGATCTCGGTCTCGGCGCGGTGCACGCCGGGGAGCGCGCCTCGCCCTCTCTGGCCGATCGTGCTATTTTTTGGCCATGCGGCCAGAAAATGAGTCAGTCGACCAGAGAGCGAAGTCGTTCATCGAGAGGGCCCGCCGGGCGCAGATCATCGCCTCGGCCATCGAGGTGATCGCCGAACAAGGGTTCGCCAACGCGTCGCTGGCCCGGATCGCCAAGCACGCGGGCATCAGCAAGGGCGTCATCTCCTACCACTTCACCGGCAAGGACGAACTGATGGAGGAGGTGGTCGACCAGGTCTACGCCGACATCCTGCACTACGTCCTGGACAGGATGGAGGGGCACGAGAGCGCGACCGCGCTGCTCAGGACCCAGATCACCGCCGTCGCCCAGCACATGCACGAGCACCGCTCCCAGGTCAAGGCCCTGGGAGAGATCTTCTACAACCTGCGTCTCCCCGACGGCAGCCCCCGCTACGGGGTCGCCGCGAGCGAGGAACTGTTCCAGTCACTGGAGCACATCTATCGCCTCGGCCAGGAGACCGGCGAGTTCCGGCGGTTCGACCTCCGCGTCATGGCCGTCAGCCACGCGGCGGCCGTTGACAACATGTTCGCCTACTGGTCCACCCATCCCGACCATGACCTCGACGCGCACGCCCGCGAGCTGGCGGACCTCTTCGAGCACGCCGCCCGCGCTGAGGAGCCCCGTTCATGACTGTCAGAACCGCCACGACACGACTGCTCTACGTCGACAACCTGCGGGTCGCGCTGACCGCGCTCGTGGTGCTGCACCACGTCGCCGTCACCTACGGCAACATCCCCCTGTGGTTCTACACCGAGCCGGCCAAGGACCCCTCGGGCCTGGCGCTCGATCTCCTGGTCGGCCTCGACCAGGCCTTCTTCATGGGTCTGTTCTTCCTCATCTCCGGGTTCTTCACCCCCGGCGCCCACGACAGGAAGGGAGCGGGTCCTTTTCTCAAGGACCGCCTGGTGCGTCTCGGCGTCCCACTGCTCGCCTTCCTCCTGCTGCTGCGCCCGCTGGTGAACTTCGGGTTCTACTCCTCGGTCGAGGAGCAGGTCGGCGTGACGGATCTGCCGTACTGGCTGTTCTACCTGCTCTCCTGGGACCCGGGCCCGATGTGGTTCGTCGAGGTGCTGCTGGTGTTCACCGCGCTCTACGTCGTCCTGCGCCGCTTCACCACCCCCGCGACCGGTCAAGCCACCCCCGTCGCGCGGCCCGCCCCCGCGCCGCCCGGCGTGCGGCAGATCGCCGCCTTCGCGCTCGGGCTGACCGTGGTCACGTTCCTGTGGCGGCTGGCCGTGCCGGTCGGCGCCTACTGGCAGTTCGTCGGCCTGCCCTCCCCCGCCTACCTGCCGCAGTACGCGAGCCTGTTCGCGGTCGGCGTGCTCGCCTATCGGGGGCAGTGGCTCGACGCGCTCTCACCGAAGGCGCGACGTCCGAGCTTCGTGATCTCCGGTGTCGCGACCGCGGTGCTGCTGCCGGTCACGACGATCACCGACGGCGCCCTGCGGACGCTGGTCTCCGCCGCGTGGGAGTCGGTGTTCGCCGTCACCGTCGTCATCGGGCTGCTGTCGCTCTTCCGCGGGCGCTTCGACCGGCAGGGCAGACGCGGCCGGTTCCTGTCCGAGCACGCCTACACGGTCTATGTCGTCCACCCGCTGGTGCTGGTCGGGCTCGGCTACGCCTTCCGCCCGCTCGACGCGCCCGCCATCGTGAAGTTCGCGGTGGTCGCCGTTTTCGCGCTCCCGCTGTGCTGGGGCCTGGCCTATGCCGTACGTTCCCTGCCGGGGGCCAGGAAGGTGCTTTGAGCGGGGCGCGGGGCACGCGCATTCCCTGCGGGACGAGCCCTGGGGGCGCCGGTTCTGCCCGCTCGACCGGGACGGCAAGGCGGTGAACGTCGTCAGCCACCGGTGACCGGTGTATAGCCGAACAGCCACTGGACTCTTACCGGAAGTTCAAAGATCGGCCCATTCTCTGTACTTTCCGTATTACATTAATCACGCTCTGTACAGGAGACGTGTATGGCACGCCCACGGAGAGGAACAGCGATGCCGATCAGCACACCCGCGAGGCCGCTCCCGGACCGGCGCTGATGAAAGCCGCCCCTTACCCAGACGCCTCCGCGTCCGCGCCGATCGGCCCGCGGGCGGCCGGGGCCACCCCCCACCTCCGCCCGGAGCGGCACTCACGAAACCCGGGGGCGTCACCGACATGATGCGCCAGTGCGTCCAGCGAATCGACCGGCTTGTCGGCTTCCGCGGGTCGGTGCTGCTGTTCCTGGCGCTGTGGAGCAGCGCCCAGGCGGTCCGGCTCGCCTGGGCCGACCCCGTGATCCTCAGCACGCCCACATACGTCTACCTGGCCAGTGTCGGACCGCTCTGGGTCATGGCGACCCCCTGGGCCATCTGCGCGATCATGTGCGCCGTCCAGGCGTTCACCGTGACCGACTGGTCGGCGTTCGCCCTCACCGCGGGGGTGCTGGTCGCCTGGGCCGTGATCTATCTGATCGGCGGTATCAGGGGGGCGGTCCCGCAGGCGTACTGGGCATGCGTCGTGCAGATCGCCGTCGCCGGGCTCATCCTGCGCCTTTCGCGCTGGCCCGAGCCGTCGGAGCGGAGGCGGTAATGGATCCCGGGGTCATCGTCGGCGCCGCGGGCGCGGCCGCGGGGCTGCTGTCGACCGTCTACACCGCACGGCAGGCCAGGAAGGCCGCGCAGGACCAGGAGGCCGCGGCGGAGCGGGCGGCGCTTCGCCAGGTCGAGCAGGGCGCCTACCAGCGGGCGAGCGCGTTCGACGTCGACACCCAGATCCGCATGCAGGGCGAGATCGCCCGTCAGGCGGAGCAGATCCTCACGCTACAGCGGCAGGTCGCCCGGCTGACGCGGCAACTCACCCACGTCGGCCTGGTCCCCGATATCACCGAGGAGGACGAGCATGCCTGACCCGTGCGCCCGCGGACCGGCCCACGGCGGCATGGCGCCATGGCGGCACGGCGGTGACACGACGATCGTCACCGGCGGCACCACGCACCCGCCTCCGCCCCGATCCCGCCCGGCCTGATTCCACCCTGACGTCCCATGGCACGGCTGCCATGTTCCTGTCCGTCGCAGACACGAGCTCAGGAGATGCCCATGACCATGCTCAACCGGCGAGACTGGGGAGCCCGCGCCCCCCGTGGCGCCTACACCACGCTCACCCGCACTCGGGGCGTCAAGGTCCACTACACCGGCGACCACGTGGATCCCGGACTCGTCAACGATCACGCCAGGTGCGTGGCCGTGATCAAGGGGATCCAGAACTACCACATGGACAACAACGGCTGGATCGACATCGGCTACTCGATGATGGTCTGCCCGCATCGCACGGTCTTCCAGGGCCGCGGCCCCGGACATCTGCCCGCCGCGAACGGCGCCGGGCTCAACTCCGACCACTACGCCGTCCTCGGCCTGGTGGGCACCTCGGGACTGACCCGCCCACCGAACGACATGCTGCTGGGCGTCCTCGACGCGATCGACTACCTGCGCGAGCACGGCGGCGCGGGCCAGGAGATCAAGGGGCACCGCGACGGCTACAGCACGGACTGTCCCGGCGAGCCGCTGTACGCCTGGGTGAGGGCAGGAGCGCCCCGCCCCCCTTCGGGCACCCGCTGAACCGGACGGCGCCCCGGAGCCCCGGAGCCCCGGTTCCCCGGACCGGCGACCTCACGGACGGGCTCTCGCGTGCCGGATACCGGCATCCAGCGCCCTCATTCCATCCCTCCCCGGCCTCGCTTTTCGGATCCGTTCCCCGCACCGTGACCCGATCCGTGCCTTCACCTCGACATCGAAACGGACCGCGCGCCGACCTCATCCGGTGCGGGACCGGTAACAGGCCAGGTAACGCCATGACGCCTCGGAGAGACGGACTGTAGATAGGCTTACGCGTTCACACTCACGCCGCGTCCGGAGACGTCGGTGGCTCTTCCCGGTTTCTCGCCCATCGAGTGGTGACAGTTCCGCATAACGCTATAGCATTCCATTATTCGGAATATACGAGGAGAATCATGGGTGAGGTCCAGTCCCCGGTGGGAAGCGTCGATCGCGCCCTGCTGATCCTGCAGGAGATCGGCAGGCACAGCAGGGGGGCGACTCTTGACGAGTTGGCCACCCGGCTCGGGCTGCCGAAAAGCTCGCTCCACCGCCTGCTCGGCGCACTGAAGCATCGCGGATTCGCCGCACAGCCGGAACCCAGCGGGCCGTACTTCCTCGGTACCGAGATGCTCGCGACGGCCTTCAGGTTCTACGAGACCATGGACCTGCGCACCCTCGTCCACCCCCTTCTGGCGCGGCTGGGCGAGGAGTTCTCCGAGACCGTGCACATGGCCATGCTGGACGGGGCCGAGGTGGTCTACCTGGACAAGGTGGAGGCCGTGCGCTCGATCACGATGACCTCCGTGATCGGCGGGCGCAACGCCGCGCACTGCACGGGCGTCGGCAAGGCGCTGCTGGCCTGGACCTACCCCACCGACGAGGCGGTCAGGGCGTGGGCGGAGAGGTACGGCCCGCTCACCTCCAGGACACGCAACACGATCACGAGCCCGGCCAAGCTGGCCACGCACCTGACCCAGATCAGGGAGCGCGGCTACGCGCTCGACCTGGAGGAGAACGAGCCGGGCGTGCGGTGCGTCGCGGCGCCCGTCTTCATGGGGAAGTCGGCCCCCGTCGCCGCGGTGAGCGTGACGGCCCTCAAGGACCGCATGCCGCAGGCCAGGATGGAGCAGTTCGGCCACGTGCTGCTGCAGGCCATCGCCGACCAGGTCTGACCCTTGACAGCGCGATCCCGGCGATGATCTGCTGACTTTGGTTCGGAATAGCATTCTGTAGTACGGAATAGGACAGCGCATGAACGCCGGTACGACGCACGCCTCTTTCGCGGACCTGTCATGACCACGGTCTCGGAACCCCGGATCGTTCCCGTGCCCCGGGCGCAGCTGGGCGAGGGCCCCCGCTGGGACGAGCGCACGGGAACCCTCCTGTGGGTCGACATCCCGGCGGGCAGAGTGCACCGCCTCGACCCCGCCGACGACTCACACGACACGATCGACGTGGGCATGCCGGTGGGGGTCGCGGTCCCCAGGGCGCGGGGAGGGCTGGCGCTCGCCGTCAGGGACGGCTTCGCCGTACTCCCGGAGAGTGCGTGGACGGCGTCCTCTACCGGTTCAGCCGGGGGCGATGCCGTACGGGAGCCCGCAGCCGCGCGGGAGCCCTCGGGGAATGGCCCCGTACCGGGGGGCGGCCTCGGCCTGGAGCTGATCGCGCCGGTGACGGCGGCCGAGCGTCCGGGAAACCGGATGAACGACGGCGCCTGCGACCGCGCGGGCAGGTTCTTCGCGGGCACGAAGGCGGAGGACGACACCCCGGGGGCGGGCGCGCTCTACCGGCTCGGCCAGGACGGCCACTGCGAGCGGGTGCTCACGGACGTCACGATCTCCAACGGCATCGCCTGGAGCCCGGACGAGCGGCTGCTGTACTACGTGGACACGCCGACGGGCCGGGTGGACGTCTTCGACTACGACCCCGCCCAGGGGCTGCTCGGCAACCGCCGGGTGTTCGCCGAGATCCTGCGGGGGCTGCCCGACGGGATCACGGTCGACACGCTCGGCCACGTGTGGGTCGCGCTGTGGGGCGGCGGAGCGGTCCTGCGCCTGCGTCCCGGCGGAGGCCTCGACCTGACCGTCGAGATCCCCGCGACCAACGTGACGAGCTGCGCGTTCGGCGGGCCCGACCTCGACGTGCTGTACGTGACCACCGCCTGGGACGGGGCGACGGGCGGCGAGCTGCTGCGCTGCCGGACCTCTGTCACCGGGCTGCCCGCCAACCCCTACCGGGAGCACTCCTTGAGCTCCCGCCCTCCTGTCAGCCCTTGACCGCGCCGGTCAGCGCCTGAACGAATCGGCGCTGGCCGAAGAGGAAAACGGCGAGCACGGGAAGCGTCGTGAGCACCGTGCCCGCCATGATGGCGGGCCAGTCGGCGCGATGCTGGCCCTGGAAGGTGGTCAGCCCGACCTGGACCGTGTAGTTCGCCTCCGAGCTGATCGCCACCAGTGGCCAGAACAGGTCGTTCCAGGCCGTGATGAAGGTGATGACCGCCAGGGCGGCGAGGGCCGGCTTGGCCACCGGCAGGACGACCCTGAAGAACACCGCGAACCTGGAGCATCCGTCGATCCGCGCCGCCTCCTCCAGTTCCTTGGGGAAGGACTGGAAGAACGCGGTCATCAGGTAGATGCCCACCGCCGAGCTGAGCTGCGGCACGATGAGCGCGCCCAGCGTGTCGGTCAGGCCGACCTTGTTGAAGATCAGGAAAGTCGGGATCACCGTGAGCTGGAACGGGATCAGCGCGGTGGCGATCACCAGGACCAGGACGATCCTGGACCCGACGAACCTGATCCTGGCGAAGGCGTAGCCCGCCATGCTGCACAGCACGAGCTGGGCCAGCACGATCGCGCCGGAGACGATCACGCTGTTGAGGAACCAGCGGGGGAAGTCGGAACCCTGCAGGACCGTGCGGTAGCCGCCCAGGTCGATGCCCTCCGGCCAGACCGCGGGCGGGAACCGGTTCAGCTCACCCTGGGTCATGACCGAGCTGAGGACCATCCAGACGAACGGCAGCACGGTCACCGCCGACATCGGCGCGAGCAGCAGGTGCCAGCCGCTGGGCAGACGGCGTCTCATCACATGACCCCCTTCTTGCGTGCGATCAGCAGGCCGATGACGATCAGCAGCAGGGTGCCGAGGAACAGGACGTACGCCACGGCCGCGCCGTACCCGGCGGTAAAGAAGCTGAAGGCGAGCTGCCAGACGTAGTAGACGATCGTCACCGTCGCGTTGGCCGGGCCGCCCTTCGTGGTGGTCACGATCAGGTCGAAGAACTGCAGCGCGTCGATCAGCCCCCAGACCGCGAGGAAGATCGTCATCGATCGCACCGAGGGCACGATGACGTGCCGGAACGTGGCCCATCTGCCCGCGCCGTCGATGGAGGCGGCCTCAAGGACCTCCTTGCTGATCTCCTGGATCGCGGCCAGGTAGATCACGACGGAGAACCCGAAGCGGGTCCAGAAGAAGATCAGGGTCAGCACGAACATCGCCTGCGACGGGCTGCTCAGCAGGCCCTGGACCGGCAGCCCGAGCTTGACGAACAGCCCGTTCATCAGCCCGAAGTCGCGATCGAAGATGTAGCCCATGAGCAGGCCCGCCGAGGTCGCCGAGGCGATGTAGGGCACCAGGAAGCAGGCCCGGTAGAACCCGATGCCGCGCACCTTCCTGTTCAGCAGCACCGCGATGAGCAGTCCCGCGACCAGCGAGGCCGGAATGTAGATCACCACGAGCAGCGCGGTGTTCCTGAGCGCCTGGAAGAAGACCGGGTCCTGGATCAGCGCCCGGTAGTTGTCGAGCCCGACGTTGCGTCCGGGGGACATCAGGTCGGAGTCGGTGAAGGAGAGCATGAGCGCCCACGCCATGGGGATCAGCGAGAAGCCGAGGATGATCAGCGTCGCCGGGCCCGCGAAGGACCATCCGGTGACGTTGTCGGCCAGCTTCCTGCGATCGGGCTGCTTTCCCGGTTTTCCCGATTTTCCCGGTTTTCCGGGAGCGGCGGTCTCGGCGCGGCTCAGCGCCGGTGCGGTGCTGCTCATGATCCCGGTACGGCGAGCGCCGCGTCCGACTTGGCGGCGGCCTCGTCCAGCGCCGCCTTGGCGTCGGACTTGCCGAGCAGGGTCTGCGCGATGGCGTCGGCCACGAAGGAGGAGACCCGTGGATACTTGGTCGTCGCCGGCCTGACCCGCTTGGCGTTCGCGAGGTTGGCCGAGATGACCTCGATGCCCGGATACTTCTTCAGGTAGTCCTGGTAGCCGGGCAGCTTGGTGATCGACTCACGGATCGGCAGCGATCCGGTGGCCGTCATCCACTCCAGCTCCTGCTCGGCCGAGGTCAGCCAGCTCAGGAACGTGGTCGCGGCCTTGACGCGCCGCTCGTCGTGCTTGAACACCACCCAGTTGTCCGGCCCGGAGACCGTCTCGTGGTTGCCGTTCGTGCCGGGCAGTTGCGCGACGCCGTAGTCGACCTTCGCCGACTGCAGGTCGGAGAGCACCCACGGACCGGACAGGAAGAAGCCGAGCCGTCCCGACTCGAACAGCTTCTGGCCCTTCTCGGCGGGGCTGGAGTCCAGGTAGACCGACTTGTCGTCGACCGCCATGGCGCGCAGCAGTTCGAGCGACTGCTGTCCCGCCGGGGAGTTGAAGACGGCCTTCTTCTGGTCGGGCGCGAGGATGTCGCCGCCCGCCTGCCAGAGCATCGGCCACAGCCCCCAGACGGCCTCCTCACCACCGCTGATCGGCCAGGTGGTGCCGAAGACGCCGTCGGCGGCGTTGGTCGCCTGTTTCGCCTTGGCCCTGAAGTCGGCCCAGGTCCAGTCGGGCTTCGGCGGCTCGACCCCGGCCTTGGCCAGGAGCTTCTTGTTGTAGAGGACCACCATGTTGTCGACCACCGCGGGAAAGCCGATGACCTTCCCCTGCACGGTGACCGCCTCGCGCTCGTTGGCCCAGAAGTCCGACCAGCCCGCCTCCGGGGTCTTCACGTACTCGGAGAGGTCGGCCACCTTCGGGTTGCGTGCGACGTTGGGCGCCCAGGAGCCGTAGAGGTAGGCGATGTCGGGGTAGGCGTCCGAGGTGAGCGCGGCGGTGATCTTGGGGAGCATGCCGTCCGCGGTCGCCCCGCCGGACTCGACGCGCACCCTGACGTCCTTGTGCGTCTCGTTGAACCGGGTGACGAGCTTCTCGATCGCCTTGGCGGAGTTGTCCTCCTGGCCGTGCCAGACGGTGATCTCCACCGGTCCCTGCGCCTGCTGCCCGGAGGCCGAGCAGCCGGACGCGGCCAGTGTCAAGACCGCCGCGGCGGCCGTGGTGGCGGTGAGAGCGCGTCTCATCGGACCCCCTCGGGAAGCAGGTCGCCGTGGGCGGCGATCATCTCGTCCACGAGATCGTGGATCTGCTGGAGCGTGAGCGTGGCCGAGGCGTTCGGGTCGAGCATGGCCGCGTGGTAGACGTGGTCGCGGCGCCCCTCAAGAGCCGCCCGCACGGTCAGCTCGCCCACGTTCAGGAAGGTCGTGTTCAGCGCGGCGAGCTGGGGCGGCAGCTCGCCGATCGCGGTCGGCTGCATCCCGGACCTGTCGACCAGGCAGGGCACCTCGACGCAGGCGTCCTGCGGCAGGTTGGCGATCAGGCCGCCGTTGCGCACGTTGCCGTGCACCACCCTGCGGGTTCCCGTCTCGATGGAGTGGATGACCTCGGAGGCCAGCTCCATCGCGGGCTCGATCTCGACACCCTCCCCCGCCGCCAGCCGTCGCTTCGTCTCCTCGTAGGTGTCGAGGTTCTCCTCAAGCCAGGTCAGGTAGATCTCGACGGGGATGCGGAAATGCTCCACCTGGTCGTCGTGGTGCAGGAACCAGGGGAGATACTCGGAGCCGTGCTCACTCGACTCGGTGGGGAAGTGGCCGAAACGGCGATACATCTCCACTCTGACGGTCCTGCGCAGCTCGGGATCCCGCGCGATGACCTCGTCGAGCGCCGGATACAGGTCGCGGCCCCGGTGCTCGAACCTCAGCACGAACGCCTGGTGGTTGGCGCCCGCCGTGACGAACGAGACCTCCTCCTCGGGCACGCCGACGAGCGAGGCGAGCCGGGCCTGCGTGTCGCGCACCGAGTGGCACAGCCCGACGACCCGCTTGAACGGAGTGCCCTGGTAGACGGCTCTGGGGATCATCGCCATCGGGTTGGTGTAGTTGAGCAGCAGCGCGTGCGGGGCCAGCTCGGCCAGGTCATTGCCGAGGCCGACCATCACCGGGATGGTGCGCAGCGCCCGGAAGATCCCGCCGATGCCGAGAGTGTCGGCGATCGTCTGGCGCAGGCCGTAGCGGCGCGGGATCTCGAAGTCGACACGCGTCGCGGCATAACCGCCGACCGCTATCTCGTTGATGACGTAGTCGGCGCCGTCGACGGCGGCCCGGCGGTCGAGGTGGGCCTCGACCTTGGCGCCGAGCCCCAGCTTGGCGACCATCCAGGTGGCCATGGCCTCCGCGGTCGCGAGCCGCTCGGCATTGATGTCATGAAGAACCAGGGTGGAATCCCCCAGTTCCGGAAATGTCAGGATGTCAGAGAGGACGTTCTTGGTGAACTCGACGCTGCCCGCGCCGACGAACACGATGCGTGCCATGGGACTTTTCCTTCCACAGAGCACGGCGGCCTTAACCGCTGCGTGCGGTGAGTATAGCGACTGTCCGCGATACGGACCAGCATTCCGTTATACGGAATAGGCTGCAAGACGGGGCACCGCATGGTCAAGATGCGGGGTAACCAGAAACGATCTGGCACGGTCCACGGCCCCTTCGGGGGTCTGAGAGATCGGCCCAAGGGTTGACAGCCTCCCCCCTTTCTCGATTTCCTTGATCGTGGAATTCCATTCTGTAATACGGAAAGAGAGTAAGTGTTTTGACCACCTTCCTCGCTCAACGCAGGGCCCCGCGCCGCTTCGTCGCCCTGCTGGCCGTGACCGCGGCCGCGTTCCTGTCCCCCGTCGCCACCGCAGGTGCCACCGCAGCGAGCACCTCGACCGCCACGGGCACCGCAGGGACCACGGCGAGCGCCGGCACCTGGCATCCGCCGGTCCAGAGCCGCTGGCAGTACCAGCTCGAGGGCAACTCGGCCTACGCCTCGACCGGTGGCATCAACGTCGACATCTGCGTGGCCCCGCAGACGGGCGGCGCCTGCGTACGGCCGAGCGTGTTCGACATCGACCTCTACGCGGACGCCGCCGTCGCGGGCAACAACACCACGCCCAACACGGCGGCCGTCAAGGCGATCCACGCGCGGGGCGCCAAGGCGATCTGCTACGTCGACGCCGGGTCGATCGAGGACTTCCGCCCCGACTACCAGCAGTTCCTCACCTGGCACAACAGCCACGGCAAGTCCCTGCTGGGCAAGCCGTTCAGCGCGGAGTTCCCCAACGAGCGCTGGGCGAACATCAACAACGACAAGGGACAACGCGACTTCCTGCTGGGGATGATGGAGGCCAGGGTCGCCAAGTGCGCGAGCACCGGGTTCGACGGTGTCGAGTTCGACGTCGTGAACGCGCACGAGGAGGGCGCGTCCGTCACCGGCTGGAAGGTCAGCCCCGCCACCCAGCTCATCTACAACCGGGCACTGGCCGACATGGGGCACCGGCACGGACTGTCCGTGGCGCTCAAGAACGACCTGAGTCAGGTCCCCGACCTGGTGTCGAGCTTCGACTTCGCGGTCAACGAGGAGTGCTTCCAGTTCGACGAGTGCGACGAGCTCACGGCCTTCGTCAAGGCGGGCAAGCCGGTGTTCCAGGTGGAGTACAAGACCTCACCGAAGACCTTCTGTGCCGACGCCAACTCCACCGCGTTCAACTTCAACTCCATCAAGAAGGCGAGCGACTACTCCCTGAAGGACAAGCCGTACACGCCCTGCCGCTGAACCACCACCGGTGACCCGGCCGCCGGGTGAGCCGCCGGTGACCTCGCCGCCCGCTTCCCGTCACCGTGAGCGGGTGGCGAGGCCCGGCCCGGCTCCCCCCTGTGGGAGCCGCCGGAACGGCCGCCGCGCCGCCGGGACGCCGCAACGGCTCCCGGCCGTCGCGACGGTCACTGGAAGAGGGCGTTGACTTCGGTGTTCGCGGGGGTGAGCACCGTCTTCGCGTCCGACGTGCCGAGGCAGACGGGACACTCATGCCAGCCTCGGCACGAGCCTGAGCGCGTTGCCGGTGTAGACCTGGGCCAGCACGTCGTCGGGCAGGTCGAGCCCGGAGATGGTCCAGCGGCCCATCAGCGGCGGGTCGTCCAGGGAGTGGGCGAACGCCTCGTCCGCGGTCTCCATGAAGCGGAAGTGGATCCGGTACACCTCCGGATGCGGCGGGATCTCGTCGGTGCCGAACAGCACGCGGTCCGGATGGCGCAGGATCAGCTCGCGGGTCGCCCGCGGCGCCCTGCCCAGCTCGGCGATTCTGGCGGCGATGTCGATGTGGAAGTTGGGGTAGTCGTCGAGCATCCCGCCGACCCAGCCGAGGTTCTCCGGCCAGCATCCGGCGTGCACCCCGATCACGGTCGTCGCCGGATGCGCGTCGACCATCGCCTCCATGGCCTCCATCAGCCGCTCGAACGACGGGAACCGCGGCCCCGAGAACGCCCAGTCGGGACGGGCGGCCAGCAGTTCGAGCCGCTCGTTGCGCTCGTCGATCGGCTCGAAGAAGGCGACGGGGTCGGCGGTGTGCAGGGCGATGGGAATGCCCAGCTCACCGGCCGTCGCCCAGAGCGGGGCGAGCCGTTCGTCGTCGAGCATGACCAGCTCGCCGCGGTGGTCGCGCACGTGCAGGCCGACGTCCTTCCAGACCTTCAGGCCGGCCGCGCCCTCGGCGACCGAGGCGCGCAGCTGCGCGGCCAGCCGCTCGCCGAACCCGGGCTCGGCGGTCTGCGACCAGTCGACGTGGCAGAAGGTGGCGAACCTGCCGGGGTGGGCGGCGTCGTAGCGCTCGATGTTCTCGGCCAGCTCCCTGCCCCAGCGGCCGTCGAGGTTGACCATGCCGCGCAGGTTGAGCTCGTCCATGGTGCCGAGCAGCGCGGGAACGTCCTTGACCATCCAGTCGCCGTCCTCGGTCAGCCAGCGGCCGAGGTGGATGTGGGCGTCGACGACGGGCGTCCGGGCGCGCTCGACGAGGTTGACGGGGACCCTGAGCTGGGAGATCGGGCGGTAGCTCGAAAGCGGTATGTCGGGCGTGCTCATGGTCAGCTCCTGATGCCTTCGGGCAGCAGGTCCCCGTGGGCGGCGATCAGCTCGTCGACCAGCTCGCGGATCCGGCGGACCGGCAGGCTGGCCGCGGTGTTCGGGTCGAGCAGGGCCGCCTGGTAGACGTGGTCGCGGCGGCCTTCGAGGGCGGCCTTCACGGTCAGCTCGCTCACGTTGAGCGTGACCCTGTTGAGCGCGGCGAGCTGGGCGGGCAGCTCACCGATCCTGATCGGCAGCACCCCCGACCTGTCGACGTGGCAGGGCACCTCGACACAGGCGTCCTCGGGGAGGTTCGCGATGAGGCCCGCGTTGCGGACGTTGCCGTGGATGAGCCGGGGGGTGCCGGTCTCGATGGAGTGGATGGCCAGCGAGGCCAGCTCGTCGCCGCGCTGGATGGTCACGCCCGTGCCCGCGTCAAGGGAGCGCCTCTGCTCCTCGTAGTCGGCGAAGCCGTCGGCCAGCCAGTCGAGGTAGACGCCGACCGGGATGCGGTAGTGCTCGATCTGGTCGGGTCTGGAGAGGAACCAGGGGAGGTACTCCGAGCCGTGCTCACTCGACTCCGTCGGGAAATAACCGAAATTTCGGTAAATCTCTACGCGGACTCGGCGCTGCAGCTCGGGGTCGGCCTCGATGAGCCGGTCCAGACGCCGGTAGAGGTTCTCCCCGTCGCGCTCGAAGCGCAGCACGAACGCCTGGTGGTTGACCCCCGCGGTGAGGAAGGAGACCTCCTCCTCGGGCACGCCGACCATCCCGGCCAGGGTCCGCTGGGTGTCGCGCGCGGCGTGGCAGACGCCGACCACGTTGCGGAAGGGCGTGCCCGCGTAGACCGCCCACGGGATCATCGACATCGGGTTGGTGTAGGTGAACAGCACGGAGTCCGGGGCCAGCTCGGCCAGGTCGTCGCCGAGGCCGACCATCACCGGGATCGTGCGCAGCGCCCGGAAGATCCCGCCGATGCCGAGGGTGTCGGCGATCGTCTGGCGCACGCCGTACCTGGCGGGGATGTCGAAGTCGCGCCGTACGGCGGCCAGCCCGCCGACGGCTATCTCGTTGATGACGTAGTCGGCGCCGTCGACGGCGGCCCGGCGGTCGAGGTGGGCCTCGACCTTGGCGCCGAGCCCCAGCTCGGCGACCATCCAGGTGGCCATCGCCTCGGCCGTCGCGAGCCGCGCGGGGTCGATGTCGTGCAGCACGATCGTCGACTCGGTCAGCTCGGGGAAGGTCAGGATGTCGGAGAGCAGATTCTTGGCGAAGGTGATGCTTCCTGCGCCCACCAGGACGATCCTGGCCATGTGGTACCTCGTTTCAGGGGGTGAGCAGTGCCTTGACGGGGGTGGCACGGCCGTTCATCAGGGCGGTGAAGACCTCGGCGCCCTCGGCGAGCGGAAAGGTGTCGACCCAGCTGAGGTCCCAGTCTCCGACCAGGTCGACCGCGGCGGCGAAGTCGGTGTCACGGTAGGCGAAGGAGCCGAGCACCCGCTTCTCACCGCGTACCAGGTCGGCGGCGTCGAATCCGGCGGTCGGGTCGGCCAGCCCCAGCCACACCGCCACCCCGCCGGGGCGCAGGCGGGCGAGCGACTGCTCGTGGGTCGCGGACGCGCCGACCGCGTCGAAGACCACGTCGTACTCACCGGTCAGCTCGGACACCGCCGCGTCCGCGCCGAGGCCGCCCGCGATCGCCCTGCGGCTCTCCGAGCGGTCGGCGATCTCGACCCGGCCCGCCCCGCCGGAAACGGCCACCTGCAGGCAGGCAAGGCCGATGGCGCCCGCGCCGATGACACCGACCCTGGCCCCCGCGGGAGCCCCGGCCAGCGCCCACGCGTGCACGGCGTTCGCGACCGGCTCGACGACGCCCGCCGCCGTCCAGCCGAGCCCGTCGGGCAGCGGGACCAGCGCGCTCTCGGGCACGACGACCCGCTCGGCGAACCCGCCGGGCGTGTGCACCCCGACGATCCGCCGCTTCCTGCACACGTTGCGCAGCCCCAGCGCGCACACGTCGCACTCGCCGCAGGAGAGGATCGGGTTCACGATGACCGGACGGCCTTCTTCGGTACGGCCCGCGAACTCGTGCCCCATCACCAGCGGCGGCACCCGGAAGCCCGGCGTCTTGACGCCGTGCAGCTCACTGCCGCAGATGCCGGAGGTGACCACGTGCACCAGCACGTCGCCGGGACCGGGCTCCGGCTCGGGAACGTCGTGCACCTCCACTACACCCGGCCCGGTGAACACCAGAGCCTTCACCGGGACCCGCCACCGGTCGGATGTGCCTGTCTCACGGGAACTCCTGTCTGGGGGATCGCAGAGGTTGGGGGAAGCATCGAGGTTTGGGGAAGCTCTGAGGTTCGGGGTTTCTTCGGGGGCCTGAGGTACGGCCAGGCGGTCATCGCCGGCCCGTAACGGGGTTGCGCAGGGTGCCGATGCCCTCGACGCTCACCTCGACGACGTCTCCCGGTTTGAGCGAACGGCGGGGGTCCATGAACTCACCGCATCCCCAGGGAGTGCCGGTCAGCACCACATCGCCGGGTTCGAGGGTGAAGGCGCGTGAGCAGTACGACAGCAGCTCGGCGACGCCGAAGAGCATCTCCGCGGTGCTGGAGTCCTGGACGGTCT
Organism: Streptosporangium sp. NPDC051023; assembly: GCF_040689595.1. Classification (NCBI taxonomy): domain Bacteria; kingdom Bacillati; phylum Actinomycetota; class Actinomycetes; order Streptosporangiales; family Streptosporangiaceae; genus Streptosporangium; species Streptosporangium sp. NPDC051023. Next base: position 53,883 of record NZ_JBFBCE010000045.1, read on the forward strand.
CCCCGTTGACGACCGTTCTGAGCGCCAGTGACTGCGGGTCGCCCAGCTCGTCGGGCGTCACGACGACGGGGCCGAGTGGGCAGAAGGTGTCCAGGTTCTTGCCGCGCGTCCACTGGCCGTCGGAGAACTGCAGGTCGCGGGCGGACACGTCGTTGGCCACGGTGTATCCCGCGACCCCCGCCAGCGCCTCGGCCTGACTCGCGTACCTGAGCGGGGCGCCGATGACGGCGGCCAGCTCGACCTCCCAGTCGACCCGCTCCGTCAGCTCCTCGTCGAGGACGATCGGCTCGCCGGGACCGATCACGCTGGAGGGGAACTTGGCGAACATCAGCGGGCGCTCCGGCTTCTCCATCCCCGCCTCGCGGATGTGGTCCAGGTAGTTCAGCCCGATCGCCACGATCTTGCCGGGACGCAGCGGCGCCACCGGGACCGCGTCCTGAAGTTTCCTGGTCGCCGAGGCGGCCAGACGCCGGGTCTCCTCGGCTCCCGCCGCCAGCACCGCCTCAAGCGCAGTGCCCTCGGGGCCCTCGGGGACATCCAGCGCGTACCAGAGCCCGTCGCGCTCAACCGCGGCGAGCCGCCCCTCGTCGACTCGCACCGTGCCGAGCCTCATGTGCTCTCCTATTCCGTATCGCAGAATGCTATTCCGAATACGCGATAGAACACCACCACAACGAACGACCTGTCAAGGGTCCGAGGAACATCCCCACCGGGACGCCCGGCACGGACTCCCCGTCCGGGCACTCCCGCCCCTCGCTTTCAAGCACTGGCCACCCCCTGGAACGCCTCTCCCGCAAGGCTCACCACAGAAATGCCTGTCAGATTCCGTATAACGGAACTCTAGACCGCATTGCGGAACTAGTGCTACTTTCGACAGCAATCGCCGTACAGCCGAGAGGGGCGGTCCAAGCGATGTATCCAGAAATCGACACTCCGGCGCTGATCATCGATCTCGACGTGGTCCGCGCGAACGTGACCGAGATGGCGAAGGTGGCCGCGACGCACGGCGTCAGGCTCCGTCCGCACATCAAGACCCACAAGATCCCCGAGCTGGCCCGGATGCAGCTGGAAGCGGGCGCGACCGGCATCACCTGCGCGAAGCTCGGTGAGGCCGAGATCATGGCCGACGCGGGCATCGACGACATCCTGCTCGCCTATCCGATCTGGGGCGAGCCCAAGCTGCGCCGCCTCGCCGCGCTCCGCGAGCGCGCCAAGGTGCGGGTCAGCCTCGACTCCCCCGAGGTCGCCGCGGGCCTCGGCAGGCTGGGACGCCAGACGGGGTCGCCCGTCGAGGTCCTGGTCGAGGTCGACACCGGCATGCACCGGCTGGGCCGCCCTCCTGGCCGCCCGACCGCCGACCTGGTCGCCGAGATCGCGGCCATCCCCGGTGTCGAGGTCGTGGGCCTGCTCACCCTCGCGGGTCACGCCTACCACTCGCGCTCACCGGAGGAACTGGCGGAGACCGCCCGCCGCGAGGGAGCCGACCTGGTCGCCACCGCCGAGTTGTGCGCGCGCGAGGGGATCGAGCTGCGGGAGCTCAGCGTCGGCTCGACACCGACCGCCCGCCACGTCGCCGGAGTCGCCGGGGTGACCGAGATCCGTCCCGGCACCTACATCTTCAACGACACGGCGATGATGCGACTCGGCGTGGCCACCGAGGAGACCACGGGCGCCCGGGTGCTGACGACGGTGGTCGGGCGCCCGTCCCCCGAGCGGGTGGTGCTCGACGCCGGTACCAAGTGCCTCACCTCGGACGGGACCGGCACCCCCGGCTGGATCGCGGCCGTCGGCCTGCCGTACCTGCACATGGAGTTCCTCAACGAGGAGCACGGGGTGGCCCACCTCGAACCGGGGCACGCTCGTGACGACGAACTGCCCGTCGGCACACGAGTGCGGCTCATCCCGAGCCATGCCTGCCCCGTCCTCAACCTCTTCGACGTCGTCCACGTCGTCGAGGGCGGCCGGGTCGTCACCGAGCTGCGCGTCGCCGCCCGGGGAGCCGTGCGATGAAGCGCCGTGCGGTGAAGCAAGGTCATGTTGTGAAAGGGGAGGCGTGATGCGAGGCCTGGCCGGGAAACGGGTGCTGATCAGCGGCGGCAGCAGCGGCATCGGCGCCGCGACCGCCCGCAGGTTCCTCCAGGAGGGCGCCCGGGTCTTCGTCGGCGGCCTCGACCAGGCCGAGGTCGAGCGGGCCGTGGCCGAGCTGGGCGAGCTCGGCGAGGTGGGCGGGCTGCCGGGGGACGTCAGCTCGGAGAGGGACGTGACACGGCTGGTCGACGCCGCGGTCGAGGCGCTCGACGGCATCGACGTGCTGATCAACAACGCGGGCACCGCGTGGCGCGAGCCGTTCCTCGAGATCACCCCGGAGCACTGGGACCGGATCGTCGCGGTGAACCTGCGCGGCATGTTCCTGGTCGCCCAGACCGTGGCGAAACGTCTGGTCGCGCAGGGGTCGGGCGGGGTCATCCTCAACATGTCGTCGACCAACGGGCTCGGCGGAGAGGCGGACTACGCCCACTACAACGCCTCGAAGGGCGGCGTGCTCCTGCTCACCAAGACCATGGCCGTCGAGCTGGGGAAGTACGGCATCCGCGTCAACGCGCTCTGCCCCGGCTACATCCAGACCCCGCTGAACGCGACGATCTCGGCCGACCTCTTCGACGACTTCGTCTCGACCTACGAGCGCGACCACATCCCGCTCGGCAGGGCGGGCCTGCCGGAGGAGGTCGCCGCCGGGTACGCCTTCCTGGCCTCCGACGACGCCGCGTTCATCCACGGCACCGAGCTGGTGATCGACGGCGGCCAGCTGGCGATCATGTGAAACCGCACCGCCGTACACCAGGGGAGAGACCATGAGAACCGCCGCGCGCGGGGAGACGATCGACGCGACCGTGCTGCGTGAGCTACGCGCGATCGTCGGCGCGGATCACGTGCGTGACGCGGAGGGGGACGTCGCCGCGTACGCCAGGGACGCGACCCCGCTCTTCTCCGCCATGCCGGGCGCCGTCGTCCACCCCGCCTCGACCGAGGAGGTCTCGGCCGTGCTCGCGCTGGCCGGCGCGCGTTCGGTGCCGGTCGTCCCCAGAGGGGCCGGGTCCAACCTGTGCGCCGCGACCGTTCCCCTCAGCGGCGGCATCGTGCTGGTGCTGACCAGGCTCGACCGCATCCTGGAGATCAGCGCCGACGAGTTGCTCGCGGTCTGCCAGCCGGGGGTCACCACGGCCGAACTGGCCGCGGCCGCCTCGGCACACGGCCTGCTGTACGCCCCCGACCCCGGCAGCAGGACCGTGGCCACGATCGGCGGCACCATCGCCACGTGCGCGGGCGGCCTGCGCGGCCTGAAGTACGGCGTCACGCGCAACTACGTCCTCGGCCTCGAAGCCGTGCTCGCGACCGGCGAGGTCATCCGTACCGGCGGAAGGCTGTGGAAGGACGTCGCGGGCTACGACCTCACCCGCCTGCTCACCGGCTCGGAGGGCACCCTCGGCGTGATCACCGAGGCGACGGTCGCGCTCACCCCCGCCCCCGAGACCACCGGCACCGGGCTGGCGTACTTCGCCACCCTGGCCGACGCGGGACGGGCCGTGGCGCGCGTCATCGGCTCGGGGGTCGTCCCGGCGACGCTTGAGTTCCTGGACGCCAAGTGCGTCGACGCCGTCGAGGCGTACGCCGGGCTCGGGCTCAGGTCGGACGCGGGGGCGCTGCTGCTGTTCGGTGACGACGGCGCCGCCGCTCCCGTCGGCGACCACCTGGCCCGCATGGCCGAGATCTGTCTCGGCGAGGGCGCGCTCGAGGCGACCGTCGCGGGCGCCGCAGCCGAGTCGGAGGCGCTGCTCGCCGCGCGACGGTGCGCGCTGCCCGCGCTGTCGCGCCTCGGCTCGGTCACGATCCTGGAGGACGCCAGCGTGCCCCGGCCGCGCATCGCCGAGATGGTCGACCGCATCGACGCCGTCGCGGAGCGGTACGGCCTCACGATCGCCACCTTCGGCCACGCGGGGGACGGAAACCTGCACCCCACCTGCGTGGTTGACGCGGGCGACACCGACGCGATCGAACGCGCCCACCACGCCTTCGGCGACATCTTCCGGGCCGCGATGGAGCTCGGCGGCACCATCACCGGCGAGCACGGCGTCGGCGCCGCCAAGTTGCCCTACCTCACCGAACGGCTCGGCGCCGACCAGATGGCGCTGCTCCGCCGGATCAAGGCCGCCTTCGACCCCGCGGGCATCCTCAACCCAGGAAAGCTCGGCTCGTGAACGCCCCTCGGAAGGCCAGGCCCGTGAACGACCCCGCTCCCCACGGCTCACCCCCGGCCACCTCGGCCCCGGGCACCTTCACCCCCGAAGGCTCACCCCCGGACGTTCCGCCCCCGAGCGCCCTCACCCCCGACGGCTCCGCCTCAGCCGCCTCGCCCCTGGGCGTATTCACCCCCGAACTGCTCGACCGCTGCATCTCCTGTGGGTTCTGCCTGCCCGCCTGCCCCACCTACGCGCTCACCAAGGAAGAGTCGTCCTCGCCGCGCGGCCGGATCACGCTGATGCGCGCCCTTGAGGAGGGCACGCTGCCGGACAACGACCTGCGGCTCCAGGAGGAGTCGAGCTTCTGTCTCGGCTGCCGGGCCTGCGAGACCGTCTGTCCCGCCGGTGTCGAGTACGGCGCGCTCCTCGAAGAGTGGCGGGACCACCAGTGGCAGGGCACCAAGCGCCCCCTGATCGTCCGGCTGCTGATGTTCGCGGTGGACTCGCGGCTGCGGCTGTGGCTGCTCGGCCTGTTCCGTCGCCACGCCCGCACCCGCCCCGCCCCCTCCGGCCCGCACCTGATGCTGGGCTGCTTCGAACGCGCCCTCTACCCGAAGGTGAGCAGGGCCGCCCGCGACCTCCGCCCCGAACTGGCCGCCCCGGCGTCGCAGGGATGCTGCGGAGCGCTGCACGCGCACAACGGCGACTCCGCCCGGGGCAGGGAACTGGCCGTCGAACTCGGCGAGCGGCTGCCCGGCACGATCGTCACCACCTCCGGCGGCTGCGCCGCCCACCTGGCGAGCGTGCTGGGCCGCGACCGGGTGAAGGAGTTCTCCGAGTATCTCCTGGAAGACCTTCTCCTGCCGGCCGAAGCCCCCTCCACCCCGGGTCGGGACCGCCGGGGGATGAACAAAGACCTCCCGGGGAGGGGCAAGGGCCTCCCCGGGAGCCTCCCCAGGACCGGCGCGGCTCTCCCCGGAACCGGGGACGGCCTCCCGAGGACCGGGGACGGCCTCCCCGGGACCGGCGCGCGCATCGCCCTGCAGGACTCCTGCCACCTGCGCAACGGTCTCGGCGTCTGGCGCGAGCCCAGGACGCTGCTGGAGCGGCTGGGTGAGTACGTCGAGCTACCGTCGGCGGGGACCTGCTGCGGGGCTGCGGGCAGTTACTCCCTTGTCAGGCCCAAGGACAGCAGGAAGGTCCTCGACGCCAAGCTCGACGAGATCGAAGCGGCCGGGGTCGACTACGTGGCCGTGGTCAACCCCGGCTGTTACCGCCAGCTCGACCAGGGCCTGCGTCGCAGGAGGTCGTCCGTGCGCGCCGTACACCTGGCAGAACTCGCGGCGGACCGCGCGGGCCGTACGAACCGCTGAGCCATCCGCCCGAGGGGTGCGCCGCTGACATTCTCCCGAAACAGGGGGGCGGGCTTTCGTATTGGATCACCAGGGGCCACGATGAGGACGTCGCCGCCGTAGTGCCGCGACACAGCTCACCGAACACCTGAGGAAAGAGAGAAAGAGCATGTCCAAGCGCGTTCTTATCGCTCTGACCAGTCACTCCGCCCTCGGATCGACTGGACGCACGACGGGGTTCTACGTCTCCGAGGCAGCCGAACCGTGGGAGGTCTTCACCGCCGCCGGATTCGAGGTGGACCTGGTCAGTGTCGCCGGAGGCAACCCGCCGCGTGACGGCGAGGACCCCGCCGACCCGGTTCAGCGGCGATTCCTGACCGATGAGCGCGTCGCCGCCCAGCTCGCCGACACGCCTCGCCCTGACGACATCGACACCGAACGGTACGACGCCGTCCTCTTCGCGGGTGGCCATGGCACGATGTGGGACTTCCCCGACAACCTGGCCCTGGCCCGGCTCGCTCGTGAGGTTTACGAGCGTGGCGGCGTCGTGGCCGCCGTCTGCCACGGTCCGGCCGCCCTCATCGGCCTCACCCTGTCCGACGGCTCCCATCTGGTTTCGGGAAAGAAGGTCGCGGCCTTCACCAACGCCGAGGAGAGCGCTGTCGGTCTGACGGATGTGGTCCCGTTCCTGCTGGCTGACCGCCTTCAGGAGCAGGGCGCCGTCCACGTGCCCGCCGACGACTTCACGGCCAACACCGTCACCGACGGACGCCTGGTGACCGGCCAGAACCCCGCCTCCGCTCGCGGTGTCGCGGAAGGCGTCGTCGCCGCGCTCGGCCAGGGCGGGTTCTGAGTCCGGATCTCCAGCCATCCCGGGGACCTCGGATCCTCGGGATGGCACCCGGGCCTTTCCCTCCATGGTGTGGACGAACTCGGCCTGCCACGTGTTACGGACGCCCTCCTGTGGAAAAGTGTCAGGAATGCGCTTCCATGCGGACCTGCACATCCACTCGAGATACTCCAGGGCCTGCAGCGGGGACAGCGACCTGGAACATCTGACCTGGTGGGCACGGCGCAAGGGCGTCACGCTGATGGGCACCGGCGACTTCACGCATCCGGCGTGGTTCGGGCAGCTACGCGACAAACTCGTCCCCGCAGAGCCGGGGCTGTTCCGCCTGCGCGAGGATCTGGACCGGGAGATCGCCCGGGCCCTGCCGTCCTCCGTCGCCTCCGACCGGGTGCGGTTCGCGCTGTCGGTCGAGATCTCCACGGTCTACCGGCGCGGCGGGCGCACCCGCAAGCTCCACCACCTGGTGTACGTGCCGGGCTTCGAGGCGGCGGAGGCCTTCAACCGCAGACTCGGGCAGATCGGCGACCTGAGCTCCGACGGCAGGCCCACCCTAGGCCTCGACTCCCGTGACCTGCTGGAGATCGCCTTGGACGCCGGTGACGGCGCCTATCTGGTGCCGGCCCACGTCTGGACGCCGTGGTTCGGCGTGTTCGGCTCCAAGTCGGGCTTCGACACGGTCGAGGAGTGCTACGGCGACCTCTCCGGCCACATCTTCGCGCTGGAGACGGGCCTGTCCAGCGATCCGGCGATGAACCGGCGGGTCTCCGGGCTGGACCGCTACCGCATGGTGAGCTACTCGGACGCGCACTCACCGCCCAGGATCGGGCGTGAGACCACGGTGTTCGACGTCGACCTGGACTACTTCGCAGTGCTGCGCGCGTTGCGGACGGGCGCCGGATACGAGGGGACGGTCGAGTTCTTCCCCGAGGAGGGCCGGTACCACCTGGACGGGCATCGCAAGTGCGGCGTCCGGATGGAGCCGGAGGAGACGCGCAGGCACGGCGGGATCTGTCCCGTGTGCGGAAAACCGCTCACGATCGGCGTGCTGAGCCGGGTCGAGGACCTGGCCGACCGTCCCGAAGGCGTACGGCCCGGCGAGACCGCCGTCTTCGACAGCCTCGTTCCGCTCCCGGAGATCGTGGGCGAGATCCTGGACGTCGGGCCGAGCAGCAAGAAGGTCACCGGCGAGGTGGACCGGCTCACCGCCGCCTTCGGCCCCGAGCTGAAAATCCTCCAGGACGTGCCGGTCGGCGACCTCGAAGCCCGCCTGCCCTCGCTCGGGGAGGCGATCGGCAGGCTGCGCCGGGGTGAGGTGGTCACGGATCCCGGCTACGACGGCGAGTACGGCGTGATCCGCCTCTTCGAACCCGGTGAGTTGCAGCGGGCGAGCACGGCCACCACCCCGACCCTCTTCGACGACCCCACCGATGACACGGACCGGCGTTGAGACACGCGATCACCCCACCCGGCCCGGCAAACACGTCCCGGGCGCCCCGGCCACGGACTCTTCGTCCTCAGCCAGAGATCCCCGGAGGACGAGGACAGCAGGACGACCCAAGCCCCAGTCGGAGCCAGAAATAGAACACAGCGCTACTGCCGCATAGTTATTGATATTCGACCCTTTTCTGAGTCGATATAGGAAAAAGTCCGTCCCGGTCACCGGGAGCTTTCCCTATGGGTATTGGCCTCGATTGTTCACGATCGCCACCAATAGGGCGGTATCCCGCAAATTAGGCAGAACACAGGTCGCTCCGGCCTCGCGCAGGTCATCGGCGGTACTTCGCCCTGTCGCCACCGCGACGACCGGCACCTCGTTCTGCACGGCGGCTTCCACGTCGGCGGGAGTGTCGCCGATGAGCACCACATCTGCGGGCTCCACGGCTTCTCCGAACGCGACGGCAGCCCGCTTCAACGCGATCCGCACCAGCTCGGCACGGATGTCGTCGTCCTCGCCGAAGGCCCCGATCCCCCAGGTGATGTTGCGATCAAGCCCGAATGTTTGGAGCTTGATCTCTGCGACCGCACGAACGTTCCCGGTCACCACTGTTTGGACGACACCGGGGAGGTCGGCCAGCGCATCCAAGGCGGCAGCCGCACCAGGAAGAGCATGCCCCTGTTCCCGGATATCGGCGTGTCGTAGGACGTGTGCTTCAGCGAGCGCGTCGGCGAACCGCTCGAAGTCCTCCCGGTTGCTGGTCAAGCCATGGAGCTTGGCTGTCTCCTGGAAGATCACAGATTCTGTGATGCCGTCGATCTTCGCCTGCTGGCGCATCGGCACTCCGGTTACTCGCTCGAAGGCCTGCGCGGACAGGTCACGGCCGATACCTCGCATGTCCACGAGCGTGTGGTCGATGTCCCACAAAATGACTCGAAACGCTGTCATTGCCACCTCCAGTTGGCCTACGCCGTTTCAGATTGTCACACCATCACTCCAAACTGGGCCACCTCGATCCTTCTTCGGTCTACGCTCGGCACATCGGTCGGAAAGGGGGCCGGGATGGCAGTGACCCTCCCTATCGGGGAGCGCATCCGCTACTGGCGAGAGAAAAAACAACGCAAGCAAGCCGCAGTCGCCGGCCTGTGCGGCATCACCGAAGAATATCTCTCACAGATCGAACGCGGCTTAAAAATACCGTCGCTGCCAGTGCTCCATGCGCTCGCCGCCGAACTCGGCGTTCCAGTATCAGCACTGCTCAGTGAGACCTCTGGAGAGCCCCCCAGGAAGAACAACACCATTGCCCAGGACGTCACCCGCGCGCTGATGGGTTATGGCACCCCGAGGAGTTTCTTGCCGCTCTCGTCTACGCTGTTGCGGGAGCGGGTGGAATCGGCGTGGCGGATGTGGCAGACCAGCCCCACGCGATTCACCGACGCGGCGACCATACTGCCGGGCCTGATCGCCGACACCGAGCATGCTGTACGCGTCCACAGGACAAACACAGACTCTGCTTCCCGGCGCGAGATCTTCCGCGCAGCAGCGGACCTCTACTTTCTCCTTCGGTCCTACTGCCGCCGAGCCGATCGGGTCGATCTTTCTCTCATGGTGGCTGATCGCGGCCTGCGAGCTACCGAAGACGCAGACGATCCGATCCGCATCGCAGCAGCGCAATGGAACCTTGGCCACGTTCTCCTCGCGGACGGGGAGCACGAGGGCGCCAAGCAGATCGCGTGCCTCGGCATTGAGCAGCTCGGCACCACACAAGAGGGCGAGTCCGCGGCACTGGCCGGTGCGTTGGAGCTCGTGGCGGTTGTGGCGGATGCCCGCAGGAAGAAGTGGCGAAATGCACGGGAACGCCTGCGGGACAAGGCTGCCCCCCAAGCTCGACGGGTCGGCGAAGGTAATTCGATGTGGACCGTGTTCGGACCGACCAACGTCGAGCTACACAGCGTGAGCATCGAAATGGAGGCTGGCGAGACCGCTGAGGCACTGCGAGTCGCAGACCAGATCGATACAAGTCACCTTCCTTCGCTGGAGCGCCGCTTTACCTTCCTGCTTGAAGTGGCCCGCTGCTACGACTTACGACGCGAGGATGCCGCGGTCCTGGTGCACCTGCTCGACCTGCTCCAGGTAGCGCCTGAAGACCTTGCTCGAAGCGTCTTGGCCCAGGACATGGTCATTCGGCTTCGACGTCGCATACGCCCCACGTACCGGAAGCAGGTCGACATACTCACAGAACGCCTGAGTCTCCTCTGACCTCCCGAACCGCTGGTTACCCGAACTGCCAGTTCGGGTAACCAGCTCCGAAGGTGCCTACCGTCACAGAGAGTTCACACGACGGCAGAGGCATTGATCATGGATGCGATCGGGGTCATACCGCACAGCGCTACAAACTCGCCACCGAATCCAACGGGTCACCGGTGGGATGCAATCCGCGTACCGCGATACATCGGTCTGGCGGCGCTGACGCACCTGCCTGCTGGGGACTTTCCAGTTCTCGTCGATCCGGTCGAGCGCGCCGTGTACTTCCTGGTGCCAGCCGGAGAGACCGACGACTGGGAGATGCCGGATGGGCGAATCCTGGTAGTGACGCGGCATCTCCTCGTGCCGCCGATTCAGCGGAACATGCCGCCTGGACGGTACTGGCTCGCAAAGCCGCAGCGCATCACCAGGCTGAAGCTGCTGCGTAAAGCCTTGGAACAGGTTTGCAGCTGCACTCCGCATTGATCCCATAAGTGGCGGACCTGCCCGACGTCGCGACCGCCGGAACAGGTCCTTGATCGGAAGAAGGTCCGATCCATGGAGAATGGTAAGTCCCCCACCCTTGCCGAGACGATCCCCGGCTGGCGGGTGATGCGCAGTGACGCCGGGCGTCTGTGGGCCACCCGTGACAAACCCTTCCCCGACGCGGTGACCAAAGGCTCGCTGTACACGCCGCCGTTTCGCACCGTGGACGCCGACACCTTCGAGGCGCTCCAGCGCGAGGTCGAACACCAGGAGAGAGCGGCCGATCAGGGCGGGCAGGTGACGTCGTGATCGGGCTGAGTGCGTCCCGCGAGCCGGGACGGCACCGTGACGGGCAGGCCATCACCGCCGTTCATCGGCGGGTGTGGGACGGCCCGGCCCGCGCCGAGGCCGAGAAACTTTGCTAGAGGTACCGTGAGCCCATGACGACAACGATGCTCCCCCTCACCGAGAAGTTCCTGCTCACCGGTCGTGAGTACCTCCGCGTATCCAAGGACCGATCCGGCCGGATGAAGTCGATCACCCAGCAGCACGACGACAACGCCCGATCAGCCAACCAGCACGGCATCACGCTTCTGGAGCCCTACACCGAGCACGAAGCCGTGTCCGCGTCCCGGTACGCGCGGAAGGCGCGAGACGAGTTCGCCATTCTCATGGCGGACCTGGAGACCGGCCGGTTCGGGGCCGATGTGCTCGTTCTGTGGGAGTCCTCCCGCGGCTCTCGCCGCGTCGGAGAATGGGCAACCATGCTCGACCTCTTGGAGGATGGTGAAAAGCTCGTTCATGTGACCTCACACGGCCGGACCTACGACCCCGCGAACCCGCGAGACAGAAGATCATTGATCGACGACGCGAACGATTCGGAGTACGAAAGCGCCAAGACTGCGCTTCGCATCCGACGCGACATGGCCGCCAGGGCGGCCGAAGGCCGCCCACACGGTGTGTGCCCGTACGGCCTTCGCCCGCTGCACGATGCGCGCACCGGCCGCCTGATCACCTGGGAGGCCGACCCCGACAAGGCGCCCGTGATCGTTGAGCTGTTCGAGCGAATTCGCAAGGGACACAGCTTCAAAGCACTGGAGAGGGACTTCGCGGCGCGTGGGATCGTCAACCGGCGGGGAAAGCCGTTCTCCGGCCCGCACCTTCGAGAGATGGCAACGAAGGCCGTCTACGCCGGGTATCGCCTATACAAGGGCGAGTTGATCGAGGGCACATGGGAACCGATCGTTGACCGCGCGCTGTACTGGGACGTTCAGCGGATCCTGTCGGAGCCCGCACACAAGACCCGCGCACAGCGACCGGGGCGCGTGCGCTACGAATACACGATGATCGTGCGATGCGACGTGTGCGGAGGGCCAGTCGGCATACGCCTTCACCGGGGGCGGGGCGAGTACATGTGCCAGGACAAGGGGTGCGTCCGGATCACGAAGGCCGACGTTGACCAGATCATCGAAGGCGCCATTCTCGGCTACCTGTCGCGCCCCGACGTCTACGAAGAACTCGTCAGCCGTAATGACTCGGTAGAGGTCGCCACGGTCACGGCCGAACTGGCGAAGCTTCGAGCGGAGTTGCAAAAGGCGGAGAATGAGAGTCCCATGACGGTCGCCGAAGCTCGAATGTTCGCCCGGCTGATCGAAGACCTGACGCCCAAGGTTGCTGACGCCGAGACGCGCCTTCGAGAGCTGACCACGCCCGGGGATCTGGTCGCACTCATAGAGCCGGGGGCCGATGTCGCCAAGCACTGGAAGGCCGCGCCGGTCTCGGCACGCCGAAAGGTCGCCGCGATTCTGCTCACACCTGAGCATCTGGGGGAAGTCCGGATCGCCCGTTCACCGGTGCGCTACCGCTGGACGCCTGCTGCCGAACGGCTGGTGTGGCGACGTGCCGAATGATCGTTTGGTGAGCACGAAGGGTCACGCCGACGGAAGGCGTGGCCCTTTCTGCTGCCTGCGCCACATGGAGGGATAGGAAACGGTCGAAGATCGCCAGAAGATGGCAAAGGATTCCGGCCTACGCAACATGGCTACCCTGACCTAGCCATAATCGGTCTACGGCCTTCCGGTCCCGTGGTTCGCACGGAGGCGAAGGTAACAACGGTGTCCACCGTTTCGCGGCCCCCCACCGTTGGCAGAGGTGGCCTGTCCTGAGGGACACGGGGAACAGGCCACAACCGGCGACTGCCATCTCTCGGGAGGAGAGACCTGGGTCGCCGTCCGGAGAGTTCCGGGGGGACTCTGTGGAATCCGCACCGTCTTGGACCAACGCCCGCGCCCGACTGGCCCGCGCCACGCAACTCGGCGACCAGGAAGCCGAAGAGCGCGCACGCTGTGACCTGAAGGCCGCCCGTGCCGAGGACTACATCCGGCGCTTGGTCGAGACCGCGCCGCCGCTCCGGCCGGAAGCCGTCGAACGGCTACGCGCGCTTCTGTTCTCGCCCGCGACGGGAGGTCAGGATCGGGAAGACGCGCCCGATGCCGCCTGACGCAGAGAAAGGCCGCCCCCGGGCAGAGGCGGCCTTCAGAGTCGAGAGCGGCGACTTCGACATCAAAACCCTACGGTACGGCCCTGACGTGCGAGGGCAGCTCGCCCGGCGTCGGGTCGCGTCGTGGCGGTTGCCGTTGCTGGCCGACGGGCGCCGGGATCCGCTCGACCCGCCGGACCGCCCCGGGCCGTGCTCGTTTGGCTTGTTCCGCGCCGAGCTGGTTGCCGAAGTGCGCCGTTGCCGGTCGCTGGGATGGGGCGATTGGGAACTGCGGACGGTGTTCGTGAACCCGTCGGAGATGGCCGCATGAGTCGGGCGCCGTGGCTGTTCGTCACGGTGGATGAGGCTCACGGCCTGGCGCTCGTGCGGGGCGAAGAGGCGGGGCGGGTCGCGTTGCTGGTCTCGCCGGACACGCCCCGCTGGTCGCGCCGTGGCCGGGGATGGGTGATCGCCGCGTCCCGCGTGGCCGACGTGCTCGCCTACGCCCAGACGCGCCATGAGTTCGTGGTGATCTCGCACCGCGACCGGCGGGGCGATGCGGCATGAGCTGGACCCGCTATGACGACCTGTTCACCGAGCGCCCCGACTGGGACGGCGTGTCCTACCCGGCGCGCTGGCATTACCTCGCGATGGTTCAGGCGTGCTCGCGTCAGCGCAGATGGGACGGCCGGATGCCGCTCACCCGGGCGCGCCGGGCTTCCGACGTAGACGACCCTGACGGATGCCTGGCCGAACTCGCCGGGGCGGGATGGGTGCGCCCAGAGGGCGACGTTGTGATCTTGCCGCTGATCGCCGAGCACATCCCCGCCCCATCCATCCGGGACAACGCCGAGAAGTCCAAGATCCGGATGCGCAAGAGTCGAGCGCACCGCAACGGCGATCACTCCCTGTGCGACCCCGACCGGTGTGAGAAGGCCGCGAGTCTGCGCACCGTTACGCCCCCTGTTACGCGTAACACCGGGACGGGACGGGACGGGACGGGACAGGACCTCAGCGAGGCGAGAGCGAACAGCACTCCAGCCGACGACGTCACCGACGACCCATGGCCGCCGGTCGCCCAGATCAAGCCATGAGCAGACAGCACCGAGAGGAACGAACGATGACCACCACCACACCAGCCGCCATCTCGCCCGGACTCGCCGCGATCCTGGATGCCCTGACCGACGACACCGGCCGTCTGGTCAGTCGCGCCCGCACGCTCGCCGACCGGCTCGCCGACGACCTCGCCGACCTCCACGAGGCCAACGCCGACGATGAGGGAGACAGCCCGCTGTCGAATGCCGCCGACACGGCCACCGAGCTGGCGAGCATCCTCGACGACCTTGCGGAGCGTCTGCACAGGCCATCTCCGCGCCAGGCCGAGACGCTGCTGTGAACGAGCCGGGGCGTTTTTGATCACGACCGGCGGACGACCCGCGCCCCCGTCCCCCGAAGTCTCCCCCTGGGACACTCCTACCCCGGGAAGCGCTTCCGCCCGGGGCCGGGCATGCCATGGGTTCAATCGTCGCCGAGATCGTCTGAACCCGTACGGAAGAAAGATCAGGGGGACGCGGGTCAGGAGTCGGGCCGTCCCGGTACGTGCCGGGGCCGCCCCCCTGCCCGTCCGAAGGGGAGCACACCAACCGTGATCAGTCTGGCTATCCTGGTAGTGACGCCCGATGCGGCTCGACCGCCCGGCCACCGACGCGCCCCGTCACCGGCCCGGCATCCGCGCCGCTGGCATCCGGACGCTTGCCGGAGCGCAGATACGCGCCACCACAGGTCGCCGTCATCCGTGACGACCTCTGCCGTTGGTGGCTGCTGTGAATGATCATCTGATTCGCGCCTTCCGCGCTGCTGACCTGTCCATCGCCGGAGACGGCCGGACCGTGACCGGCGTTGCCGTGCCGTTCGGCGTCGCGACCGTGGTGGACGACGGCGCCGGGCCGTACCGGGAGGAGTTCCGGCGGGGCGCGTTCACGCGCACGATCGCCGAGCGCGGACCGGCCAGGGTGAAGGTACTTGCCCAGCACGATCACCGAGCGTTTCCGATCGGCCGGGCGACCCTGCTCCGGGAGGATCCGGCCGGGCTGTATGCCGAGCTGAGGATCTCGGCTACGCGCGCCGGGGATGAGGCGTTGGAGCTGATCCGTGACGGCGCTCTCGACGGCCTGTCGGTGGGGTTCCGGGACATCCGGCACGACCGCGCCCAGGACGGCACCGTGCTCCGGACCGAGGTCCGGCTGAACGAGATCAGCCTGGTTGCCTTCCCCGCTTACGAGGGCGCCGTGATCACCGGGGTTCGCGGCCAGCTCACCGGCGAACTCGTCACGCCGTATCTGTCGGTGGCCCGCGCCCGCCTGGCGCTGTTGGAGGCCGCCACACCTAGAAAGGGTGACCCGCGATGAGTCGCGAGATCGTTTTCCCCGCGCTGGACGACCAGCACCGCAAGATCGCCGACCTGACCGCCGAGCGTGAGCGCACACTGACCCGCGCCCGCGCCATGCTGGACGCGGTCGAGCAGGAACGGCGCGACCTGACCGAGACCGAGCGCGCCGAGCATGGCGACCTGCTCGCCCGCATCGAAACACAGGGCGCCGAGATCGACCGGGAGACCGCCCGACTCAGCGAGCTCGAACGACTGTTGACCCTCGTTCGTAGCGGGCGCGTGTCGTATGAGCGGGGCACCGGGTACGGCGAGCCCATCGTCCACGGCCCGTTGCCGGGCGCGTTCAGGGGTGAGCCGGTACGGCCTGACCCGGGCGAGCCGGTGTGGATCCGCACCGACGACCGGCGCCCGGCCGCGCTGGCGCGTGGCCAGCGCTTCGCCGAGCACGACGTCGTACGCGAGCAGATCCAGCGGCAGGAGGGCAGCGAGCGGGCCGTGATCGAAACTCACGGCGATCTCGGCAACCTGGTCCGGGCGATCACCACGAGTTCGGGAAGCGCCGTGGTGCCGACCGTGTGGGCCGGGAACATCATCGACCGGGCGCGCAACCTGGCCGCCGTACTCCAGGCCGGGGCAACGATCGTGCCGATGCCCGCCCGACAGGTTCAGGTCGGCCGGTTGACCGGCGACCCGGCCGCAGCGTTCCGCACCGAGGGTTCCACGATCACCGCATCCGACCCGACGTTCGACAATGTCACGCTCGATTCCAAGACCATGAGCGCGCTCGTGGTCGGCTCGCTGGAGTGGTTCCAGGACGCCAACAACGTGGACGACGTGGTGACTCAGGCCATCGCCTCTGCCGTCGCGCTACAGCTCGACCTCGTCGCGCTGTACGGGTCGATCACCAGCGGCGCCGGATCCATCAGCCTGGCAACCCCACCGAACCCGCGCGGCGTGCTCGGCACGCTCAACGCCGTGGCGTCCACAAGCGTGCTCGGTGGCCAGACCAACGGCACCGCCCAGACGACCGGATCGTACTGGAACGAGGTCATCGACACGATCTTCACCGCGCGGGACTTCAACGAGGAACCGACCGGGCTCATCTGGAACAGCAAGGCCGCCCGACAGTACGCCCGCGCCTACGACTCCAACGGTCAGCCACTGGCGGTGCCGTCGGCCGTGGCCGAAGTGCCGCGCTACGTCTCCAACCAGATCCCGTCTTACACACAGGGCACCATGACCGGCCGGGCAACCGACCTGTTCGCCGGAGACTGGCGGCAGCTTCTCATCGGCCAGCGGCTGAACTTCACGATCCAGACCCTGACCGAGCGCTACGCCGAGAACGGCCAGATCGGCATCGTCGCCCACTGGCGAGGGGATGTGCAGGTGACCCGGCCGCGCGCCTTCGCCGTCTACCGTGCCCTTCAGGGAGCGTGACGCCATGGCGCACCTGAACGACCTGGATGCAGCGGCAGCACAGGCCAGCGTGGACCGCGTCGCGTTCGAGCGAGCCGCGCCCGCGCCCGTCCGATCCGCTGAGCTGGCGACCGGCTACATCCGGGCCGAACGGCCGGAGGACGGAACACCGGTCACCTTCGTGCCTGGCGAGCGGCTTCCCGCGTGGGTCGCCGAACGGCTGCGCACCGGTCAGGCCACCTACGACCCGGACAGCGGAGCGTGGACCCTGACCACGCCACCGGCTGAGCCGTCCGAACGACCCGAACGACGCAAGCGAACAGGAACATCACGTGCTCAGGAAGTATGAGGTCAACGGGATCACCGTGCTCGGTTACGGCGTGGACTGCCAGGCGCTCGCCCGGGGCGAAGACCCGTTCGAGTCAGAGGCCGAACACTACGAACTCGACGGACAACCGCCCGTGGCCAGGCCCGGCAACTGGCACGCGCCCTACACCCGCACCTGACCCGGGCGAAGGGGGGCGCCCCGGCCACGTGATCACGACAGGGATCACCTGACCCGCGCCCCCTGATTTTTTTCCGAGGTACCACCGCCCCGGCTTTGCCCCGGCCAGGGGCGAGGGGCGCCCTCGGTACGCCGAGGCGAGCGGGGATCCTGACCCGTGCCCCCTCGGGTTTTCACGCCGTCGAAAGTCCGGATCCGGCCCCCGTCGGGGTGCCCTGACGCGTCGAGGACGCCCCCGGGCCGTCCCAACGGGCCGTTCCTTGACCGGCTCGCCCGGCCGACGATGCCCGGGGTCCGGCCGGTCAGGACGCCTGTCCGCCGTTCCGCAGCGCGTTGACCTCGACTTCCCGGTAGCGGCGTTGCCCGCCCGGAGTGTGAATGAAGGTGAGCTTGCCCGCATCGGCCCACCGGTTGACGGTCTTGGGATCCACCCCGAACAGGCGCGCGACCTCGCGGGGGGTCAGGAACCGCTCGGCGACGCCGTCGAGGGCGAAGGTGCCGTCGGAGCCGATGACCAGGATGGCCGTCATGGGGGGACCTCTCGGTGGGAGTGGGGGCGGGAGTGTCCGGACGGCTCGCGGAGCGTGGTCGGCACGAACCGCCCGGGGATCAAGGGGGTTACGGGCGCATCCGGTCGATGATCTCGGCGTGGCGCGCGAGCGCTTCGGCCAGGCGCTCCGGGGTGGTGCGGCCGACGGAGGCCCGCACACCGGCCTTGTGCTCGGTGGCGGTGACCGGCCGGTAGAGGTGCGCCCACCACCGGGCAATGCCCGGGGCGTCGGCCACCTGGAAGCGCCAGGCCGGATAGATGCTGCCCAGCAGGGCGATCACCTCGAGGTCGCGTTCGGTCAAGATCGTCTCTCATGCCAGGCGGTGAGCGTGGAAGGTGCCCGGCCAGGCGGGGGCTGTCTGGCCGGGCACCGGGGGCGCCGGTCACGGGGGCATGGTGACCGGTGCGGAGCGGTTCCCCTTCCCCGATCCATCGGGAACCGCGAGGGTGTGCGACCCAGGCCCCTCCCTCCTGGGCCGCACGTCCAGAGGCGCGACGGCGAGGACGGCACTCCCCGCCGCCGCGCCGGTCTCAGGCCGCTTCCCGGTAGGGGCGTCGGCCGTGGCGCGGCGCGACGGCGGGCGCCTGGGAACGTGCGCCGTCGCGCCTGTCCGGAAGAGACGCGGGCGCGGGGAGCGCGTGCCGGATAAAGGCCGTCTCCGCCTCGCGCATCCGCTCCGCCAGACCTTCGGCGGTGTCGTCGGCGATGATCAGCGGTTCCGGCACCGGCCAGGCCGCGAGGGCGTAGAAGCGGCGTTCGCCGAGGCTGTAGAGCACGCTCCACCCCTGCCACATCCGGTCGAGGTGTTCCGCTTCGGAACGCGCCGGGCCGTCCCACAGTCGCCGATACACCTTCGTGGGTGCCTGGCCGTCGCGGTGCCGTCCCATCGCGCGGGATCGACGGCGCCCGATCATGAGGCCACCTGCTCGGCGATCTTTTCCTGTCGCTTCACGGCCGCCTCGATCTCGGCGAGGGTGTCGGCGTCCAGCTCCGAATTGGCTCCGGCCCGCCGCGCCGCGATGGGGAACCGGGTCTGACGGAAGGCCCAGAAACGGCCCCTGTCGCTGATGATCAACCGCCATCCCGGGATGGCCGGGGAGGGCACGGTGGCCCTACCATCTTGCACGGATCGCACCTCCATTGCGATCAAGGGACCCCGTATGGCCTGGCCGCCTGCGGGGTTCCGCTTGTCTCCGCTCCTTCCTGCATCCAATCTCTGCGTAATCTGCCCAGCACAGGTGCACACGGGGGACACTGAGGGATGGGCAGATGTCCCCCCACCTTGCGGAGGTGCGTTCATGGCCGCTGACGACTTGCCCGGCTGGGCTTTACGGCTACGCATCGAACGACGCAACCGGCTATGGAGTCAACGCGGGTTGGCTCGCGAACTCATCGGGGCGGCTGGCGAACATGCTCATCTGCCGTCGGCAGAGTCCATCGTGCGCCGGATCAAGGCGTATGAAGCCGGACACAACCAGCCGGATGAGCCGTATCGGACGCTGCTGTGTCGCGTGTTCGGGCTGAGCGCGGCAGAGCTGTTCGACTCGGCGGGCATGCCGCTTCCGGCTCTTGCTCTCCCGTCCCTGGCACCCGACCCCGAGATGTATGAACGGATCACGAAGGTGATCAGCGAACCGCGGCGCGTAGACCTGGAAACGATCGAGTGGCTGGAGAGGTGCCTTGCCGAGCACCGCCGAGCCGAGGACACCATGGGTAGTCGTCCCCTCATGCCCGTGGTCCGCGCCCAACTCGCCACCGTCACCGATCTCGCCCGGGGTGCTTCCGGGAAGCCAGGTGATCGAATAGTGAGCATGGTCGCCCAGTACGCCCAGTTCCTCGCCTGGATGTGCCAGGACTCCGGCGACCTGGCCGCGGCGCTCGCCTGGTATGACCGCTCCCATGGCTGGGCACTAGAGGCTGGAGATGCCGCCCTGGCCTCAACGACCTTGAACATGCGGGCACACCTGGCATGGAGCGTCGGGGACCCTCAGCGTTGCGTACGGCTGGCCGAGGCGTCCCGCTGGCATGACGGCCGTACAACCCTTGGCATCCAGGGCATGGCCGCACAGATGGCCGCCCGGGGGCACGCTCAGATGGGCGAGGGACAGGCCGCGCGATCCCTGCTCGGAGAAGCCGAGGACCTCATCAAGAGCGCGGCCGAGCGTCCGGATGATGAGCCGCCGTGGATGTACTTCTATGGGGAGGGCTGGTTCCTCATGCAGCGCGGCATGGCCGAGCTGGAGATCGGCGACGGCCGACGCGCGGTGCCGTTTCTCGAACGAGGACTGTCGGACCTTCCGGAGTCCTACCGGCGCGACCGTGCGTGGTTCGGAGCCTGCCTGGCGCGCGCTCACGCGATGACGGGCGAGGCCGAGGCCGCGACAGAGACGGCACTCAGCATCGCGCCTGACGCCGTGGCCGTGAACATCTACGCCGTTGGGGACCTCCGCAAGGTGGTCAAGCTGCTCGACCGTATGCGGGCGCCAGGTGCGCGAGACCTTGAGGATGCGCTTCCGACGTCGGCCTGAGCCTGAGACGACGACGCCCCGCCGGTCGGTGACCGGCGGGGCAGGCCAATCAGTCGGCCCACCTGTTCGCCCTATAACCGATCCGTCACAACCTTGTATCGAAAGGGCACCTTTAAGAAAGTTTCTCGGCCGAACGGCTGGACCGCACGTGGCCGGACTGGACCGTGCTCTACAGCCTGGGCAACCGCCGCTTCTACGCCGTGGCGAGCTGGCCTGCCCCTCAGCCAGTGATCGTCGAGCACGAGACGGCCACGGGCCTGGAGGCCCGGATGTACGAGGCGGAGATGACCAGGGTCACCCGGCGCGAGACACCCGCGCCCGCCCCGGCGGCTCCGCCTCCCTCGGACAGGCGCGGCGGCGCACGTTCCCAGGCGCCCGCCGCCGCGCCGCAGCACCCCTACCCCTCACGCCGGAGGGTCGCGTGATCACGCCGGAGCACAAGGAACAGCTCGCCGAGCTGCGGCAGGCGCACCCCGGCTGGAACATCTCCCACGACAACGGCACCGGCGTCCACGTCTGGAGCGCCTTTCGCCGGAAGATCCCCCACCGGCGGGAAAGAGAGGCGGGCATCGACTTCCTGATCAAAGCACCCTCCGCCCAGCGCCTGGACGAAGAGCTGACCCGGCAGGCACAGATCCTGGCCGCGCTGCCCGATCCTCCCGCCCGGCCCGCCGTACCCCGCACCTGGCGGTCCTGAAGCCGGTACGGCGAGCGAGGAGTTCCCCGCCCGCCGTACCAACAACGTGCGACCCGGGAGGAGGGCCCGGGTCGCACACCCACGCGGTTCCCGGGACACCGGGGAAGGGGACCCGCGGGCGCGAGTCCCGATCCCCTGCGTC
>NZ_JBFBCE010000046.1:0-64513 GCF_040689595.1 Streptosporangium sp. NPDC051023
GAGCAGCAGGGCGAAGCTCCGCTCCCGGAGCATGTCGAGATCGCGCCGGTACCTGAACAAGGGGCCGGGGGTTCACGCTGCCGCGGGCCGTCCACCCGGCGGCGGCCACCGTGCCGGACGATGATAGAGCAGGAAGGGCCGAGGTTCGCGCCGACCGTCCAATCAGGTATCCCCGGCCGCCTCCGGCCCGCTTTTTGAGTGAAAAGCCCGACTTTTCACCTTTCCACTGCATACAGTCCAGCGTTATCGGACAGTGACCACCCTTCCTCGAAGGGCGGAGGACAGTGGACGGGGTGGCCGGCGACCATGGACCCGATCGGCGACGATCTGCTCAGCGTCATGGAGCCCGAGCTCGGATACCGGGAGCGGGACGGACAGCACACCACCTTCGGCGAGTGGTACTCGACCAAGGTCGTGCGCGACCCGCAGTACAAGACGGCCCCCTGGTGCGACATGTTCATCGCGTGGGCCGCGGAGAAGGCGGGCGTCGGCGACTTCGTGGGCCGGTTCGCCTGGACCCCCTCGCACGCCCGCTGGTTCCAGGCGCACGACGCCTGGTCGCAGACGCCGGAGCCGGGAGCGCTGGTGTTCTTCGACTGGTCGGGCGGCAAGGACATCGAGGGCATCGACCATGTCGGCGTGGTCGAGAGTGTCGAGGCTGGAACGCTCCACACCATCGAGGGGAACGTCGACGGGGTCTGGCTCAGGCGCAAGACCCGGGACGAGAGCAAGGTCGTCGGCTACGGGCTGCCGCGCAAGGTCAGGGAGAAGCTGGCGGGCGCCGTACCCGTCCTCGACGACGCGCCGCAGTCCGGCGACCGTCCCGCGTCCGGCCCGATGAATGTGACCATGAGCGCCCCTCCGGCGCTCGCGTTCGAGGTGGCGCCGGTCACCGTGACGCTTTCCTGCGCGCTCGGCGCGGCGCTCGTGCTGGCCTGGCTCAGGCCGCGCGTTCCCGCGGCCGGCAGGCACCGTAGGCGGCGTGCCACACGCACCTTCCACCTGCACCGATACTGAATGCGTGCTGAGCAGTCAACGCCTGCGGGTGCTCCTGGAGGTCTTCAGGACGGGAAGTATCGCGGGAGCCGCGCGTGTCCTGCGGCTCTCCCCGTCCGCCGTGTCCCACCAGCTGTCCAAACTGGAGGAGGAGGCCGGGGTCGGCCTGGTCGAGCGGGGCGCGCAGAGCCTGCGGCTGACCGGGGCCGGGCGCCGGCTTGCGACCAGGGCGCAGGAGGTCCTGGACATCATCGAGTCGGCGGAGAAGGACCTGCTCGCCGAGGCCAGGGCGGACGCGGGACAGCTGCGGATCGGGTTCTTCGCCTCCGCCGGATACCGGCTGCTGCCGCTGGCTCTGTCGACCTTCAGCGCCCGCCATCCCGCCGTCGAGCTCGACCTGGTGCTCGGCCAGCCGCACGAGCTCCTGCCCGACCTGGAGCGCGGCGCCCTCGACGTCCTGGTGGTCTTCGAGCACGCCCTCGACCCGTGGAAGCCCCCGGAGGGGGTCGAGGTCACCCACCTGTTCGACGAGCCGCAGCTGCTCGTGGTGCCGCAGGGCCACCCCGCAGGGCAGCGTCCGCGGGTACGGCTCGCGGACCTGGCCCACGAGCCGTGGATCACCACGTACGGCACGGAGACCCCCGTTTCGGTGCTGGAACGGGCCAGCGCGCTCGAGGGGTTCAACCCGACGATCCGCTGCCGCAGCGACCACTATGAGGTCACCCTGGGACTGGTCAGAGCCGGGCTCGGGGTCGCCCTGGTGCCCAGTCTCGGCGCACAGGGTGCGACGGGCATCCAGGTGTGCCGGTTGGACGGCCCCCGCCTCTTCCGCAGGATCGGCGCCGCGACCCGTCCGACGAACCCCAACCCTGCGCTGCGCTCCTTCATCGACTATCTGCGCGACGCCTCGGCCCAGATCCGCAACGCCCTGCGCTGACCCCCGCCCCGCCTGCTCCCGTCCTCCGTGACGGCCGGGGACGCCTTCCAGCCGGGCGGCCGTTCTCCCCCGGCGACACGGCGGAACGGCGTACGGCGGGACGGAGGTCAGCCTCCCACGAAAACCCGGGGAGTGCGGTCCTTCCAGGGCATGGCCTCCTCGAGCCTGGCGGCGATCCGCAGCAGCAGGTCCTCGCGGCCGTAGGGGGCGACGAGCTGCACCCCGATCGGCAGCCCGCTCTCGCTCCAGCCCAGCGGCAGGCTGACGGCGGGCAGGCCCGCGATGTTGAACACCACGGTGAAGGGGCCGTAGTCGAAGAGCGACTCGTGCCAGCTCGCCATGGTGTGGTCCGGGTCGTCGTAGCGCAGGATGCCGTGCGGCGCGGGGAGCTGCCCCAAGGTCGGGGTGACCAGCAGGTCGTAGCCGGCAAAGAACGCGCCGACCGACCGGCTCACCCGGTTCTGTGCGTCGAGCGCGGCCATCAGGTCGAGCGCGCCGAGCCCCTTCACCGCGTCGAGGGCGTGCCTGGTGACCGCCTCAAAGCCGCCGGGGTCCGGCGTCGCCGAGGCCGCGAGCACGGCCCCGGCGACGCAGGCGATCGCGACCGGGACGACGCCCCGCAGGACGAGGTCCCACTCGACGGCCGGGGTGGCGCCGGTGACAAGGTGTCCCATCCCCTCCAGGGCCTTGCCGACCGTGACCGCCGCGGCGGCGACCTCGGGATCAACCGCGACGCCCGACCAGGCCTCGGTGGTCACGGCGACCCGTAGCGTCCCCGGATCCGCGCCCGGCTCGTCCGCGTAGCGCCCTGCGGGGGGCGGCGCGGTGTACTTGTCACCCGCGGCGGGGCCGTGGACGGCGTCGAGCAGGTGGGCGGCGTCCCTGACGGTACGGGCCAGCCCGAACTCACAAGACATCCCGAACGTCACCTCCGCCGTGTCGGGGCCGCTGGAGACACGGCCCCGGCTCGGTTTGAGTCCGACCAGCCCGCAGCAGGAGGCGGGGACGCGGATGGAGCCGGCGCCGTCGTTACCGTGCGCGAGGGGAACGGCACCGGCCGCGACCAGGGCCGCCGCGCCGCCGCTCGACCCGCCGACGCCCCGCTCCAGGTCCCAGGGGTTGCGGGTCGGCCCGTGCTTGACCGACTCGGTGGAGAAGCTGACCACCATCTCCGGCACGGTGGTCAGGCCCAGGGTGACCAGGCCCGCGGCCCGCAGCCGCGTCATCAGCTCACTGTCGTGCCCGGCGACGACCTCGAGGCCCCGGCTGCCCAGGAAGGACGGCACCCCCTTCGCCATCGGCCCGCTGTCCTTGATCAGGAACGGCACACCGGCGAGCGGCCCGTCCGCCACGTGGTCGAGCGCCGGGGAGAACAGCGGCAGCGCCAGGGCGTTGACCTCCGCGTCCGCCGCCAGCAGGGCTCGCCTGGCGGTGTCCTCGACCTCGGCCGCCGTGACCTCACCCGTCGCGATCAGGTCACGCAGCCCGACGGCGTCGAAACGTGCGTACTCGTGGAGCTCCACTGGCGTCCCTCCTGTCGGCGGCGCCGCCGGTCCCGCTCACCCGGCCGCGCCCGTGCTTGCGAACAGTGTTTAGCGCGTTCCATCGGTGGATTTCCACTGTTTTCACGGGTTTTCTGGCGAACAGCGACAGCAAAGGAGAGAAACCTGCCGCCCGCCGTACCCGTGTCCGTGACGACCACGGACACGGGTACGGCGCCGGTGCCGGTGCCCGTGACGGACATGGCCACGGACCGTGACGGCCACGGGCACGGACACGGACACGGACACCGGCACGGTGGAGGCGTGCCGCCGCCGTGTCAGCGCCCGCGGGACAGGCCCGCCAGGTGGCCGATGGCCAGGCCCGCTCTACGGGCGCGTTCGACCAGGGCGTGCTCGGCTCCGGCGGGACCGTTGGCCAGCACGGCGTAGCCGATCCGGCGCTCCGGGCCGATCATCACTCCCACGTCGGCCCGCACCCCGGTGTCCGTGCCGGTCTTGTTGGCCACCCACACCTTCCCCGCCGGGACGGAGGCCGGGACCTCCCGCTCCTCCGCCTCGTGCGGTAGCAGGGCGGGGACCAGGCTCCGGTCGCCGTTGTGCGCCATCCAGCGCAGCATGAGCGCGGTCCACTCCTCACGCCCGTCCAGCCCGGCCGCGAACCGGGCCAGCTCGCCCGCCGTGCCGACGGCGAAGGTCGGCGGATGCGAGGGCAGCCTGGGCTCGCGGATCCGGTCGAGGATCCGGGTGCGGGCGAACCCCAGCTCCGCGGCGCTCTCCGCCACCCGGTCCAGGCCGACCCTGCGCAGCAGCGCGTTGGTCGCGGTGTTGTCGCTCACCGAGGCGGTGAGCACGGCGAGGTCGCCGATCGGCCAGCGCCGGGCCGACAGGAGGCCGAGGAGCCCGGAGCCGCCGCAGCGGTCCTCCTCCCGCAGCTCCACGATCTCCCCGGGGTCGAGCTCTCCCGAGGCGATCCGCCTGGCGACCGCGGCGAGCAGCAGCAGTTTGCCGGTGCTGGCGAGGGTCAGCTCGGCGTCCTCGCCGAGGGAGATCAGCCCGGGCACCGAAACGGCGAGCGTGCCGGGCCCGCCCAGATCGAGCGCTCCGAGGTCGCCGTACGGCACGCCCGCGACGCCCGCCGTGTCCTGTCCGAGCCCCCGCCCGGGGTCCTGTCCTGTGTCCCGCCCGGGGTCCTGCCCGCCGGTCATGCGGCGAGCACCGATCCCGGCTTGGCGCCGGTCTCCACACCATCGCGGACCACGATCTCCCCGGCGACGACGACCAGGTGGATCCCGGAGGGCGGGACCAGCGGGTCGGCGAAGGTCGCGCCGTCCGCGATCGAGCCGGGGTCGAAGACGACCAGGTCGGCGTGCGCGCCGTCGGCGATCACACCGCGCCCCGTGAGCCCGAACCTGGCCGCGGCCATGCCCGTCATCTTGTGCACGGCCGTCTCCAGGCTGAGCAGCCCGAGCTCCCTGACGTAGTGGCCGAGCACCCTGGGGAACGTCCCCGCCCAGCGCGGGTGGGGGCGGCCTCCCGGCTTGGGCACGCCGTCGGAGCCGATCATCGAGTACGGCGCCGCCAGCACGCGCCGCACATCGTCCTCGATCATGGAATGGCTGATGATCGTGACCTCGCCCTGCTCGGCGACGAGCAGGGCGGCGGCCACGTCGAGGGGGTCCTGGCCGCGGGTGACGGCCAGCTCGGCGATCGTGAGCCCCTCCGTTTCGGAGTGGCGTGGCGCACAGGCGATCGAGATGCGATCCCAGCCACCGTTGCCGACGGTGTTCTCCCAGCCGGGGACGCCTTCGGCGATGGCGAGGCGCATCAGGTCACGCTGGCCTGGATCGGCCAGGCGTGCCGTCAGCGCGGAGATCCCGCCCTCGGAGGCCCACGGCGGAAGCATCGCGCCCAGCGCTGTGCTCCCCGCAGTATAGGGATAGACATCACATGTCACATCCATCCCCCCTGTCCGTAGAGCGGAGATTCTGGGAAGAGTACGCTCAGTGCGACCCCATGCGTATTTTCCGGCGGTCTTGTGGTGGGAGACGTGCAGCGAGGCACCGCTCCTGACGGCGATCTCGACGGCCTCCTCCAGCGCCTCCTCGACCCGCGACATCTCGTCGCGCAGGTGGGTGACGTACGGCTTGCCGTGTCTGGCGGCGACGGCCGCCAGCGCGACCACCTCGTCCGTGCCCGCGTAGGTGCCGGGAGTGTAGATCAGCCCGGTGGACAGCCCGGCCGCGCCCTGGACCAGCGCCCGGTCGAGCAACCGGCACATGGTGTCCAGCTCCTCGGGGGTCGCGGCCCGGTCGACGGGGCCCATCACCCCGCCGCGCAGTGTGCCGTGCCCGACCAGGGAGGCCAGGTGGTTGGCCCTGGGCACGGCGGCGTGCGCCGCGGAGAACTCGGCGAACCCCTCGTACATCCCGACGTCGCCGCCGAAGTAGACCCGGGTCTCCGCGCACATGGGGGGCAGCCGTTCCGGCAGCGCGGGGAAGAGGCTCGAGCCGCAGTTGCCGGAGATCTCGGTGGTCACCCCCTGCAGCACGGAGGCCAGGACCATCTCGCGGCCCAGTTCTCCGTCGATCAGGGTGACGCCGTCCGAGTGGGTGTGCACGTCGATGAAGCCGGGGGTGACGGCGAGGCCGGTCACGTCCACGGTCTCGCGCGAGGTCGCCGGGGCTCCCGGGGGCAGCAGGGTGAGACGGCCCCCGGCGACACCGACGTCGGCCGGGCGCGCGGCACCGGGCTCCGCCGTTCCGTCGACCACGAGGCCGCCGCGCAACAGCAGGTCGAAGTGGATCACAACACCTGCCCGAGGAAGGCGCGGAACCGTTCGTGCTTGGGGTCGGCGAGCACTTCGCGGGGGTTTCCCTGCTCGACGATGACACCGCCGTCGATGAAGATCAGATTGTCGCCGACTTCGCGCGCGAAGCCCATCTCGTGGGTCACCACCATCATCGTCATGCCGCTGGCCGCCAGGTCCCGCATGACCGCGAGGACCTCCTGGACCAGCTCGGGGTCGAGCGCGCTCGTCGGCTCGTCGAAGAGCATCAGCTTGGGGTCCATGGCCAGACTGCGGGCGATCGCCACGCGCTGCTGCTGGCCGCCGGAGAGCTGGGAGGGGTAGTGCTCTGCCCTGCCGGCCAGGTCGACCCGGTCGAGCAGCTCCATCGCCCGCTTCCTCGCGACGTCCCTGGGGACACCCTTGACGACGACCGGGCCCTCCATGACGTTCTCCAGCGCCGTGCGGTGCGGGAACAGGTGGAAGCGCTGGAAGACCATGCCGATGTCCTGCCGCTGGGCACACAGCTGGGCGGGGCGCAGGTGGTGTAAGCGGTCGCCCCGCTCGGCGTAGCCGATCAGGTCGCCGTCGACCCAGATGCGGCCCGAGTCGATGGTCTCGAGGCGGTTGACGCAGCGCAGCAGCGTCGACTTGCCCGACCCCGAGGGGCCGACGACGCACACGACGCCGCCGACGGGCACGTCCAGGCTGATGCCTTTGAGCACCTCGACGGAGCCGAAGCACTTGCGGACCGAGCGGATCTGCACCATGGGCGGTGCGGGCACGGTTTCGAACGCCGGTCGGGCCATCACACGTTCCCCTTGCCGAACGGCCGCAGATTGCGGCGCACCCTCGTCTGCAGCGCGTGGTGGCCGCGCTCGAACCGCTTCTCGATGAAGTGCTGTCCGACGCTCGCGATGGTGGTGAGCACGATGTACCAGATGGAGGCCACGATGAGCATCGCGATGACCTCGAAGTTGCCCAGGTAGATGCGCTGGGAGACGGTCAGCAGCTCGGCTCCGGCGATGACCGAGACCATCGAGGTGGTCTTGAGCATCGAGATGAACTGGTTGCCGGTCGGCGGGATGATCACGCGCATCGCCTGGGGAAGCACCACCCGGCGGAGCACCTGCCGGTGCGTCATGCCGAGCGCCTCCGCGGCCTCGCGCTGCCCGGGGTCGACCGAGCGGATGCCCGCCCTGACGATCTCAGCCATGTACGCGCCCTCGTTGATCGCCAGGCCGAGCAGCGCGGCTGTGAAGGGCGTGATCAGCTCGTTGGCCTGCCACTCGACCAGCTTGGGGCCGTCGAAGGGCACGCCGATGCCGAAGGAGGGGAAGACCAGCCCGATGTTGAACCAGAAGATGAGCTGCACCAGCAGCGGGGTGCCCCTGAAGAACCAGGTGTACAGGGCGGAGGCGCCCCGCAGGACGGGGCTGCCGGACAGCTGCATCACCGCGGCGAGGATGCCGAGTGCCAGGCCGATCGCCATGGACAGCACGGTGAGCTGGATGGTGACCCACAGGCCGCCGAGGATCCTGCCGTCGGCCAAGTACTCGACGATGACGTCCCAGTGCAGGTTCTCGTTGACGATAATCGTGTAGAGCAGCCAGACCAGGGCGAACAGGGCGACCGCCGCCGCGATCCACCGCCCTGGACGGGGCGCGCGGATCGCGTCGATGGGCAGATGCCGTTCCTGCGCCGCCTCGGGGCTCGTGGCCGCCTCGGGAGCGCCGGTCACTTCCACGGCTTGGTGTTGACCATGGTCTCGGGCACGGCGTTGCTCGCCACGCCGTACTCGTCGAGGACCGCCTTGTAGCCGCCGTCGGCCAGCAGCTCCTGCATGGCCTTGGCCACGGCGTCGCGCAGCGCGGTGTTGCGGCGGTCGATCGCGATGCCCCACGGGCCCGCGTCGTACTGCTCGGACAGCACGTCGTACTTGCCGGTGTCCTTGGCGTACATGGCGGCGACGGGCGAGTCGACGATGGTGGCGACCGCGCGTCCCGAGTCGATGCTCAGCAGACCGGTCGGCGCGTCCTCGCTCTGCATGATCTGCATCTTCTTGGTGCACTTGTCGTTCTGCCGCTGCCCGATCGCGAGGTTCGAGCTGCCCTTGGCCAGCACGACGGTGCGGCCGCACAGGTCCTCAAGGGTCTTGATGCCCTCGGGGTTGCCCTTCTTGACCATGATGGCCCCGCCCGCGTTGAAATAGTCGACGAAGTCGACGGCCGCGCGGCGCTCCTCGGTGTCACTCATGGAAGACATGACCACGTCCCAGCGTCCCGCCTGAAGGCCGGGGATCAGACCGTCGAACGCGGCGTTGGTCACCGTGACCTTCAGGCCCAGCTTGGCGGCGATCGCGGCGGCGAGGTCAGGGTCGACGCCGGTGAGCTCCTGGGTGCCCTTCTTGTACATCTCCATCGGCGGGTAGCCCTCGGAGGTCGCCATCCGCAACTCGCCCGTCTTGCGCACGGCCTCGGGCACCAGGTCCTTCGCGGTCTTGCCCGCGGCGGCGGTGGCCCCCGTGTTCGTGTCCGTCCCCGACGCCGACCGCCCGCAGCCGCCCGCGAACGCCGAGACGACCAGGGCGGCAGCAATGACCGAATACAGCCGTTTTGTCATTTAAGCTCCCCTTTTGCGAATAGTTGAGCTTATGGTGCCGACGGCAGGTAACGGTCCCAATACAGGTGAATGCTTGCGAGTCTGAGCATCGAAAACTTCGATGCTCAGACTGGACAAAAGCCTTAAAGGCCTACCTTCGACCCCATGAGCTTGGTGATCGAGAACGGCTGGCCACGCACCGCGGCGTGGACCGGCGAGGAACTGCGCATCGGCGGGATAGGCGTGCGGGAGCTCGCCGCCGAGTTCGGCACCCCCGCCTACATCCTCGACGAGGAGGAGTTCCGCGCCCGCTGCGCCGAGTGGCGCCAGGCGCTCGCCGACGGGGAGGTGCACTACGGCGGCAAGGCCTTCCTCTGCCCCGAGGTGGTGCGCTGGCTCGACGCGGCCGGGCTCTGCCTCGACGTGTGCACGGGGGGCGAGCTGGCGGTCGCCGTCGCCGGGGGCATGGACCCCGCGCGGGTGGTCTTCCATGGCAACAACAAGTCCCTCGCCGAGCTGCGCCGCGCCGTCTCGTGGCAGGTCGGCTGCGTGGTCGTCGACTCCTTCTCCGAGATAGAGCGCCTGGCCGCCCTGGCGGACGAGGCCGGGGTACGGCAGAGCGTGATGATCCGCGTCACCCCCGGGGTCGAGGCGCACACCCACGAGTTCATCGCCACCGGCGGCGACGACTCGAAGTTCGGCTTCTCGCTGCGTGCCGGGCTGGCCGCGGAGGCGGTCCGCCGGGTCCTGGCCGAGCCCTCCCTGGAACTGGCCGGGCTGCACTCCCACATCGGCTCGCAGATCACCGATCTCGGCGGGTTCACCCTGGCCGCGCGCAGGATGGCCGAGTTCCTCCAGACCATGGAGCACGAGCACGGCGTGACGATCCCCAAGCTCGACCTCGGCGGCGGGCTGGGCATCGTCTACCGCCCCGGGGACCCGATTCCCCCGCGCCCCGCGGAGGTGGTCGCGGCGCTGCGCGAGGTCGTGCCCGCCCGCATACGGCTCGCCGTCGAGCCGGGCCGCTCGATCGCCGGGCCGACGGCCGTCGCACTGTACGAGGTGGGCACCGTCAAGGAGATCCCCGGCGTCAACACCTACGTCAGCGTGGACGGGGGGATGAGCGACAACCCACGCCCCGCCATGTACGGCGCCGCCTACACCGCGTTCCTGGCCTCCCGCCCCTCACAGGCTCCCCCGCGTGAGGTCACCGTGGTCGGCAAGCACTGCGAGAGCGGGGACGTGCTCGTCCGCGACCTGCCGCTGCCCGCCGACGTGCGGCCCGGCGACCTGCTCGCCGTCCCCGCCTCCGGGGCCTACCAGCGGTCGATGGCGAGCAACTACAACCACGTGACGCGGCCGCCCGTGGTCGCGGTCCGCGACGGGGCCGCCCGGGTGATCGTGCGCAGGGAGACCGAGGAGGACCTCCTGCGCCTCTACGCCTGAGCCCGGGAGTTCGGCTACGGCCGAGCCTGGGCGGGAGCGGCCGGGCGCAGCACGACCGGCAGTGTCCGGTGCCCGTTGACGATGAAGGAGTCGAGGGGAACCAGCTCGTGCCCGGGGACGGCGAGCGTCAGATCGGGGAAGCGGGAGAACAGCGCCGCAAGCGCGATGCCCGCTTCGAGCCTGGCCAGCGGGGCGCCGAGGCAGTAGTGGACGCCATGGCCGAATCCGAGGTGCTCGCGGCGGGTCGGCCTGGTGAGGTCGAACAGGTCGGCGTCGCCACCGTGTTGGTCCGGGTCGCGCCCCGCGGCGGTGTAGCCGACGACGATCGGCTCTCCCCTGCCGATCACCACGCCGTCGAGGTCGATGTCCTCGACGGCGTAGCGCAGCGGCAGGTTGGCCACGGGTGTCTGCCAGCGCATCGTCTCGTCGATCACGTCGTCCCACGAGGCGGCGCCCGCGCGCAGCAGGCCGAGCTGGCCGGGGTGGGTCAGCAGGGCGTGGATCGCGTTGTCGATCAGGTTGACGGTGGTCTCGTGGCCTGCCGCGATCATCAGGAACAGGGTGTCGACCAGCTCGGCCTCGCTGAGGCGGGAGCCACCGTCCTCGTCGCGCGCGGCGATCAGGTCGCTGGTCATGTCGTCACCTGGCTTCTCCCGCTTGCCGGCGACCAGGCCGTCCAGGAGGACGTATCCGTCCCGGAGGGCGCCCTCCACCTCCTCTGGGTCGGCGGAGGTGCGGAAGAGGCTGTCGACGACGCGGCGCAGGTCATCCTTCGCGCTGTCCGGGATGCCGAACAGCTCGCCGATCACCCGCATGGGAAGCCGGTAGGCGAACGTCTCCCTGACGTCCACGACCCGGCCCTGCGGGGTCGTGGCCAGCGCGTCGAGGAGCTCTCCGGTGATCCGCTCGACGCGCGGGCGCATCGCCGCGACCCGGCGCGGGGTGAACGCCTTGGAGATCAGCGAGCGCAGTCTCCGGTGGTCGTCGCCGTAGGCGGTGAACATGTTGTAGACGGAGACCCAGCTGATCAGCGGCCAGTGCGGCGATATCTCGCCGTTGATGTAGGCGGGCCAGTGCCTGCGGGCGTCCTTGGAGACGCGCGGGTCGGCCAGGAGCCGTTTGATCGCGTCGTGGTGGGTCACCACCCACGTGACCACACCCCCGGGAAGCTCGGCCCGCACCAGGGGGCCCGCGTCCCGGAGGCGGGCCCCCTCCGCGTGGATGTCGCGGCCTGTCGGGTCCAGGGGGACGGGGCGGGAGGTGGGTTCCACGGGCTCTCCGGCTGTCTCGGCGGCGTGAACGGGCATAGACGGGCAGGGACGGGCAGGGACGGGAGGTACGGCAGTGGCCGAACCTACGCCATGGCACGCCCGGATGAAATCACCTTCCCTCCTGGCTTCCATGACCGCACTGTGAGCATTGCGTTACCGAAAGCGGTCCTTTCTTTCCGTGGCCCGGGGCGACCCCGCGCCCCGCCGCACCCGGCCCCACCATGCTTTGCGCGCCCTTTACCGTCCAACCCCAGCCAGATGAGAGCGTCGCCCGCGAAGTGTGGAGAAAGATCCCAGTGAAAGCTCGCACGGACAACCTCGCACGGACCAACAAAGGAGGCCTGCCATGTTCCGCAAGACCCATCTGGCCCTGATCGTGGCGCTCGGTGTCGGCGTCGTCTCCGTCGGCGCCGCCGCCGCGGCCGAGTCGGTGGCGGACCGCTCCGGGCGCCAGGCCCACGCTGTGATCAAGAACGTCGACGGCGCGGTGGTCGGCTCACTCAGGATCGACCACGAGCGGTACGGCAAGTCCAGGGTGACCGTGACCGTCAGGGGCCTGACCGCCGGCTACCACGGCTTCCACATCCACACCACCGGAATCTGCGACCCCACGTCCACCGACCCGGCGACCGGCAGCCCCTTCTTCAGCGCGGGCGGCCACTTCAACCTCGGCACAGGCGGCCACGCCGACCACTCGGGGGACCTGCCCGCCCTCCTGGTCGGCGCGGACGGCACCGCCAGCGCCTCCGTGGTGACCGACCGCTTCCGGGTCGACCAGCTCCTCGACAAGGACGGCAGCGCGGTCATCGTGCACGCCCTGCCCGACAACCACGCCAACATCCCGGCCCGGTACACCGACGCCAACGGCAAGGCGGGGCCCGACGAGGCGACCCTCAAGACCGGAGACTCCGGCGGCAGGATCGGCTGCGGCGTGATCTCCGAGCGCTGACCCTCGCCGGGGTCCCGTCTCCCGGCACCCGTGCGCGGGCCTCGCGGCCCCCTCCTGTGGGTCCGCGAGGCTCGCGTCAGGGCGGGCATGGCGTCGCGCCCGAGAATCAGGCGCACGGCCCCGGAGCGGCGGCCGGAGCCGCCGGTCAGGCGCCGTCCTCCAAGTCCCCCTCGGACTTGAGGTAGACCTCCTGCAGGTCCCGCAGGATGTCGGGATCGGGGTGCTCCCACATGCCGCGCCCCGCCGCCTCGAGCAGGCGTTCGGCGATGCCGTGCAGCGCCCACGGGTTGGACTCGGCGAGGAAGGCCTGGTTCTCCGGATCCAGCACGTAGGTCGCGGCCAGCTTGTCGTACATCCAGTCGGCGACGACCCCGGTGGTCGCGTCGTAGCCGAACAGATAGTCGACGGTCGCGGCGAGCTCGAAGGCCCCCTTGTAGCCGTGCCTGCGCATGGCGGCCAGCCAGCGCGGGTTGACCACCCGGGCGCGGAAGATCCTGGAGGTCTCCTCGGACAGCGTCCTGGTGCGCACCGCGTCGGGGCGGGTGCTGTCGCCGATGTAGGCGGCGGGCGCCTTGCCGGTGAGCGCGCGGACGGTGGCGATCATGCCGCCGTGGTACTGGAAGTAGTCGTCGGAGTCGGCGATGTCGTGCTCGCGGGTGTCGACGTTCTTGGCCGCGACCGCGATCCGCCGATAGGCCGCCTCCATGTCCTGCCTTGCCGGGACTCCGTCGACGCCCCTGCCGTACGCGAAACCGCCCCACACCGCGTACACCTCGGCGAGGTCGGCGTCGTCGCGCCAGTTGCGACTGTCGATCAGCGGCAGCAGCCCGGCGCCGTAGGCCCCCGGCCGGGAGCCGAAGATCCGCATGGTGGCCCTGCGCTCGTCGCCGTGCTCGCGCGTGTCCGCAAGCACGTGCGCCCTGACGTAGTTGCTCTCCTCCGGCTCCTCGATCGCGGCGGCCAGCCGTACGGCGTCGTCCAGCATCGCGACCACGTGCGGGAAGGCATCCCTGAAGAACCCGCTGATCCGGACCGTGACGTCCACCCGGGGACGGCCCAGTTCTCCGGCCGGGATCGGCTCGATGCCGGTCACCCGCCGCGACGCCTCGTCCCACGCGGGGCGCACGCCCAGCAGCGCCAGCACCTCGGCGACGTCGTCACCCGCCGTGCGCATGGCGCTGGTCCCCCACACGGACAGGCCGACCGAGCGCGGCCAGTCGCCGGTCTCCGCCCGGTAGCGCTCCAGGAGCGACTCGGCCATCGCCTGCCCGGTCTCCCAGGCCAGCCTGCTCGGCACGGCCTTCGGGTCGACCGAGTAGAAGTTGCGGCCCGTGGGAAGCACGTTGACCAGCCCGCGCAGCGGCGATCCGCTCGGCCCGGCCGGAACGTAGCCGCCGTCGAGGGCGTGCAGGATCGCGCCGATCTCGTCCGTGGTGCGCGCCAGCCTGGGGACGACCTCCTCCGCCGCGAACCGCAGGATGCGCTCGACCGGCCCGGAACCGGCCTCCGCCACCGGGCGGACAGTGTCCGGCACGGTCGCGGCCACCTCGGCGGCGGCCTCCGGATCCCAATCCCGGTTCTCCATCGCCTCGACCAGCGACCTGGCCAGCGCCTCGGCCTCGTCGGTGCCGAAGCGGCCCGCCGTACCGTCCTCGTTCAACCCGAGGGCCTCGCGGAGCCCGGGCAGGGCCGCGCCCCCCGCCCACATCTGGCGGGCGCGGAGGATGGCCAGCACCAGGTCGACACGGGCCGCGCCCTGCGGCGCGGCGCCCAGCACGTGGAGGCCGTCGCGAATCTGGACGTCCTTGACCTCGCACAGCCACCCGTCGACGTGCAGCAGGAAGTCGTCGAACTCGGCGTCGTGCGGACGGTCCTCGAGGCCGAGGTCGTGGTCGAGTTTGGCGGCCTGGATCAGGGTCCAGATCTGCGCGCGGATCGCGGGCAGCTTCGCCGGGTCCATCGCGGCGATGGAGGCGTGCTCGTCGAGGAGCTGCTCCAGCCTGGCCATGTCCCCGTAGGTGTCGGCGCGGGCCATCGGCGGGACGAGGTGGTCGACCAGCGTCGCGTGGGCGCGGCGCTTGGCCTGGGTGCCCTCACCGGGGTCGTTGACCAGGAACGGATAGATCAGCGGCAGGTCCCCCAGCGCGGCGTCCGGGCCGCAGGAGGCGGAAAGGCCCGCCGACTTGCCCGGCAGCCACTCCAGGTTGCCGTGCTTGCCCACGTGCACCACGGCGTGCGCGCCGAAGCCGTCGGCCAGCCAGCGGTAGGCCGCCAGGTAGTGGTGGCTGGGCGGCAGGTCGGGGTCGTGGTAGATCGCGATGGGGTTCTCGCCGAACCCGCGGGGCGGCTGCACCATGACCACCACATTGCCCGCGCGCAGCGCGGCCAGCACGATCTCGCCGTCCGGGTCCTGGGAGGTGTCGACGAACAGCTCGCCGGGCGCGGGCCCCCAGTGCTCCTCCATGCCGGAGCGCAGGTCCTCGGGGAGCGTGGCGTACCACTCGGCGTACCGGCCCGCCGCGATGCGCACCGGATTGCCCGCGAGCTGCTCCTCGGTGAGCCATTCGGGGTCCTGGCCGCCCGCGGCGATCAGCGCGTGGATCAGCGCGTCGCCGTCCTGCTCGGTCACGCCGGGCAGCTCGCCCTCCGCGCCGATGTCGTAGCCCCGCTCGCGCATCGCGGCCAGCAGCCGCACCAGGCTCGCCGGGGTGTCGAGGCCGACGGCGTTGCCGATCCTGGAGTGCTTGGTGGGGTAGGCGGACAGCATCAGCACGATCCGCCGCTCCGCGGGCGGGACGTGCCTGAGCACGGCGTGCCGTACGGCGATGCCCGCCACCCGCGCGGCGCGCTCCGGGTCGGCGGCGTAAACGGTCAGCCCGTCCCCGTCGATCTCCTTGAAGGAGAAGGGCACCGTGATGATCCGCCCGTCGAACTCGGGGATCGCGACCTGGGTCGCCGCGTCGAGCGGGGAGAGGCCGTCGTCGTTCTCCTCCCAGGAGGCCCTGCTGCCGGTCAGGCACAGGCCCTGCAGGATCGGGACGTCCAGCTCGGCGAGCGCGCCGACATCCCAGGCCTCGTCGTCGCCGCCCGCCGAGGCGGTCGCGGGGCGGGTGCCGCCTGCGGCGAGCACGGTCACCACCAGGGCGTCGACCGTGCGCAGGAGCTCCAGCAGGCCGGGCTCGGCGCTGCGCAGGGAGGCGCAGTAGACGGGCAGCGCGCGGGCGCCCGCGTCCTCGATCGCCGAGCAGAGGGTCTCGACGAAGGCGGTGTTGCCCGCGACGTGGTGGGCGCGGTAGTAGAGCACCCCGACGACGGGGCCCTCCTGGCTGCGTGCCGGGCGCTCGAGCACGCCCCAGGCGGGGGTCGGGGCGGGGGCGGCGAAACCGTGCCCGGTCAGCAGCAGGGTGTCCGAGAGGAAGTGGCCGAGCTCGACGAGGTTGGCCGGTCCGCCGTGGGCGAGGTAGGCGTGCGCCTCGGCGCACACCCCGCCCGGCACGGTCGACAGCTCCATCAGCTCGGCGTCCGGCGCCTGCTCGCCGCCGAGCACGACGACGGGCACCGGTCCGGCGAGCAGGGCGTCCAGGCCCTCCTCCCAGGCGCGGCGCCCGCCGAGCAGCCGGACCACAATCAGGTCCGCGCCCTCAACCAGGGGCGGCAGGTCCGCCGCCGTGAGCCTGGCGGGGTTGCCGAGGCGGTAGTCGGCGCCGCTCGCGCGGGCGCTGAGCAGGTCGGTGTCCGAGGTGGAGAGCAGGAGGATCATGCGTCACGCTCCACGGCGGACAGGAGGGCACGGCCCCCGGGGACAGCGGGCACGGAAGGCTGGCGGGGGAACGGCGAACAGCGCACGGAGGCTTCCTCCCTCGGGGTCCTCGCCCCGGGTCGTCGTCGGCTACGACGGCTGGAGTCTCCTGGCTCCCGGATCGGTGCTCCCCCCAGCCTTCCCGCCCGTCGCCGGGCAGTGGCCTGGATGGGGTTCGCTCCCCGGTTACAGTGGCGGGACCGCGCCGGATTCACACCGGCTTCCTCCCTTTGCCGTCGCCAACGATGAGACTACGGCAGCGAGGTTCCATGCAAGAAACTGGCGTTACCATCCTCAGCGTGGTCATTGGCGACTTTTCCGGACGATCGCGGCCTGACGCGTGTCCGGGGGCACTGCAGGTGCACGCCGCCGCCGACGGCGGCCTGGCACGGGTCAGGGTCCCCGGAGGGCGGCTGACGGCCTCCCAGCTCCGCGAGCTCGCCGACGCCGCCTCGGCCTGCGGGAGCGGCGTCATCGAGCTGACCTCCCGCGCGAACGCGCAGGTACGCGGGCTCGGCGGGGAGGGCGGCTTCGCGGCCCGCATGGCGGGCGCCGGGCTGCTGCCCTCGGCCACCCACGAGCGGATCCGCAACATCCTCGCCTCGCCGCTGACCGGCTGCGACACCCGGAGCCTGCTCGACGTGAGCCCGCTGGTCTCCGAGCTCGACCTGCGGCTGTGCGGCACGCCCGCCCTCGCCGGGCTGCCGGGGCGTTTCCTGTTCGCCCTCGACGACGGGCGGGGCGACGTGGCCTGGCTGGACCCCGACGCCGGGATCCTGCCGGTCGGCCCCGGGCAGGCCGCGCTGATCCTCGCGGGCGCCGACAGCGGCCTGCGCGTGCCGGTCGGCTCCGCGGTGGCCGCTCTGCTCGCCGCCGCCGAGGCGTTCCTGGCGGAACCGGAGGTCGCGCAGGCTCGTGCCTGGCGGATCCGCGAGCTGCCCGGCTGCGCGGAACGGGTCGCGGAACGGGTCGGCTCCGCCCTGGAACTCGGGCGGGCGGCCCCGGTGCCGACGCCGTCCACGGAGACACCCGCAGAAACATCCGCAGAGGCACCCGCGGAGGCGCTCGCGGGGCGGGAACCGGTGGGGATCATCGAGCAGCCGGGAGGCCGGGTCACGCTTGGGGTCACGGTGCCGCTGGGGCGGCTGACCTCGGCCCAGGCGGAGCTGCTCGCGGACCTGGCCTCCTCCGGAGAGGTACGGCTGACGCCGTGGCGCGGCGTGGTCCTGCCCGGCCTGACCCGCGCGGAGGCCGCCAGGGCCGCCGCCCTGCTCACGGACGCGGAGCTGGTCGTGGACCCCGCCTCGCCGTGGACAAGCGTGACAGCCTGCACGGGACGTCCCGGCTGCGCCAAGTCTCTGGCCGACGTGCGGGCCGACGCGACCCTGGCAATAACCTCCTTCCCACGCACCGGTACGCTCCCCGTGCACTGGGCGGGCTGCGAGCGGCGCTGCGGTCGCCCGAAGGGGCGGGTCGCGGACGTGGTCGCCACCGCCACCGGCTACCGGGTCGACCTGGACGGCAGGAGCCTGGACTGCGTAGGCATCGAAGAGACCACGGCCGCGGTGACGGCCCTGAGAGGGGAAACGTGATCGACTACGTCCGTGACGGCGCGGAGATCTACCGGCGTTCCTTCGCCACCATCCGCGCGGAGAGCGACCTGGAGGGCCTGCCGCCCGACGTCGCCCAGGTGGCGGTCCGCATGATCCACGCCTGCGGGATGGTCGACCTGGTCGGCGACCTGGGCTGGTCGCCCGGCGTGGTCGCCTCGGCCCGCGCCGCCCTGCGCGCGGGCGCGCCCGTGCTGTGTGACGCGATGATGGTCGCCTCGGGAGTGACCCGCCGCCGCCTGCCCGCGGACAACGAGGTGATCTGCACGCTGGGCGACCCCGGTGTGCCCGAGCTGGCCGAACGGCTCGGCACCACCCGCAGCGCCGCCGCCCTCGAGCTGTGGCGCGAGCGCCTCGAGGGCTCGGTCGTCGCGATCGGCAATGCGCCAACCGCGCTGTTCAGGCTGCTGGAGATGGTCGGGGAGGGCGCGGGACGGCCCGCGGCCGTGCTCGGCGTCCCGGTCGGCTTCATCGGCGCGGCCGAGTCGAAGCAGGCCCTCGCCGAGCATCCGGCCGGTCTGGAGTACCTGGTCGTGCACGGGCGCCGGGGTGGAAGTGCGATGACCGCGGCGGCGGTCAACGCGATCGCGAGTGAGGAAGAATGAGCGAGATGTCTGCCGGGCGGCTCTGGGGAGTCGGGCTCGGACCTGGGGATCCGGAGCTGGTGACCGTCAAGGCCGCCAGGCTCATCGGGGAGGCGGACGTGATCGCCTTCCACAGCGCCCGTCACGGCAGGAGCATCGCCCGCTCGGTGGCCGCGCCGTACCTGCGTGACGGCCAGGTCGAGGAAGCGCTGATCTACCCGCTCACCACGGAGACCACCGACCACCCCGGCGGCTACCAGGGCGCCATCGACGACTTCTACGCCGACTGCGCCCTGCGGCTGGCCGCCCACCTGGATGCGGGCCGCGACGTGGTTGTGCTGTGCGAGGGCGACCCGCTCTTCTACGGCTCCTACATGCACATGCACAAGCGTCTCGCCCACCGCTACGTCACCGAGGTCGTCCCCGGCGTGACCTCGGTGAGCGGTGCGGCGGCCGTCCTGGGCAGGCCGCTGGTCGAGCGGGACGAGATCCTGACCGTGCTGCCGGGGACGCTCCCGGCCGAGGTCATCGCCGAGCGCCTCGCCACGACCGACTCGGCGGCGATCCTCAAGCTCGGCCGGACGTTCGCCAAGGTGCGTGACGCGCTGGCCGAGGCGGGCCGCCTCGACGAGGCCTGGTACGTGGAGCGCGCGACCACCGGCAAGCAGCGCCTGGCCCCGCTGGCCGAGGTCGATCCGGACAGCGTGCCGTACTTCTCGCTGGCGTTGATCCCGAGCCCGGTCAACGCGGACCTCCCCGGTACCGGGGAGGCCGCCCCCGCGCGGGAGATCGGATCGGCCGTGGCCGCCGGCGTGCGGGGCGAGGTGGTCGTGGTCGGGCTCGGCCCCGCGGGGCGGCCGTGGCTGACCCCCGAGGCGCAGGAGGCGCTGGCCGCCGCGGACGAGCTCGTCGGGTACGGCCCCTACCTGGACCGGGTCCCGCCGAATCCGCGCCAGCGCCGCCATCCGACGGACAACCGGGTCGAGGCGGAGCGGGCCGCGCACGCCCTGGAACTGGCCGCGGCCGGGTCGAGGGTGGCCGTCGTCTCCTCCGGCGACCCCGGGGTTTTCGCGATGGCCAGCGCGGTGCTTGAGGTGGCCTGCGAGCCGAGGTTCGCGGACGTGCCGGTGCGGGTGCTGCCCGGCCTGACCGCGGCGCACGCGGTGGCGAGCAGGGCGGGCGCGCCGCTCGGCCACGACTACTGCGTGCTGTCGCTGTCCGACCTGCTCAAGCCGTGGGAGGTCGTCGCCGGGAGGATCAGCGCCGCGGCGCGGGCCGACCTGGTCCTGGCGATCTACAATCCGGCTTCCAAGAGCCGCACCTGGCAGGTGGCCGCCGCCAGGGACCTGCTGCTCGAGCACCGGACGCCGGAGACTCCCGTGGTCATCGGCCGTGACGTCGGCGGCGCCGGGGAGAGGGTGACCGTCACCACCCTCGGCGAACTGGACCCCGCGGCGGTCGACATGCGCTGCCTGCTGCTCGTTGGATCCTCGACCACCAAGGTCGCGGGCAGGAAGGACGGCGGCCGGGTGGTGTTCACCCCCCGCCGCTACCCCGCGTGACCGCTTCCGCGCGCCCCGGCCTCGCGCCGGGGGCCGGACGCCGGGCTCGGCCCCGCCCCGCGAGGAGCGCCCCGCGGAAGGCGGTGGGGCACGCGCTACCCGGCTGTGCCCGTCACGGCTTCCAGCCAGGCGAGGGCCTCCTCGACCGTCTCCACCTTCGTGACACCGTCCGGCGCAGCCGGGCGGCGCACGACGACGACGGGAAGCCCGAGCTCACGGGCGGCGAACAGTTTGGCGGTCGTCATCCGGCCGCCGCTGTCCTTGGTGACCAGCATGTCGATCCGGTTGTCCCGCATGAGGGCCAGCTCGCCCTCGACGGTGAACGGGCCCCGGCTGAGCAGCACCTGGAGGCGGCGCGGGGCCGGTGGCTCCGGCGGGTCAACGGAGCGGGCCAGGAACCACAGGTCGTCGAGGCCCGCGAAAACCGGCAGGCTGCGGCGCCCCGTGGTCAGGAAGACCCGCCTTCCCAGCCCGGGCAGCGACTCGGCGGCGGCGGCCAGCGACGGCGTCCAGCGCCAGTCGTCGCCGGGGCCCGCCTGCCAGCCGGGGCGGCGCAGGATCAGCAGCGGTACCCCGGCCTGTCCCGTCGCCTCGGCCGCGGAGACGGTCATCCGGGCGGCGAACGGGTGCGTCGCGTCCACGACGACGTCGATCCGGTGCTCCTTGATCCACGCCATGAGCCCGGCGGGGCCGCCGAAGCCGCCCTCGCGCACCTCGCCGACCGGCAACCTGGGATCGCGGACGCGCCCGGCCAGAGAGGAGACCACATGGGTCCCCGCACGTCCGGCGAGCGCGGCGGCCAGCCGCCTGGCCTCGTCCGTGCCGCCGAGCACCAGGATGTTCAGCACACCGTCACCTTTCCTCCGTCTGCCCGGCCGGGGGATCCCGCCCCGCCGTACCGGGCGATGCTTGAAGCATGAGCACACCCCTGCGCCACGGATGGACGACCGGCGCGTGCGCGACGGCGGCCACGACCGCCGCCTACACCGCACTGCTGACCGGCGCCTTCCCCGACCCGGTGGAGATCACGCTGCCCAGGGGGCAGCGCCCGGCGTTTGCGCTGGCCACCGAGGAGCTGGGCGGCGGCGCCGCCACGGCCGCGGTGGTCAAGGACGCCGGTGACGACCCCGACGTGACACACGGCGCGCTGATCTCCTCGACGGTACGGCACGGCGCCCCCGGCAGCGGAGTGGTGTTCGTCGCGGGCCCCGGGGTCGGCACCGTCACCAAGCCCGGGCTTCCGCTCGAGGTCGGCGAACCGGCCATCAACCCGGTCCCCCGGCGGATGATGAGCGAGCACGTCGCCGAGGTCGCCGCCAGGCACGGCGGAACCGGGGACGTGATCGTGGAGATCTCCGTCGAGCGCGGCGAGGAACTGGCGCGGAAGACCTGGAACCCCCGTCTCGGGATCCTGGGCGGCCTCTCGATCCTCGGCACGACCGGCATCGTGGTCCCGTACTCGTGCTCCGCCTGGATCGACAGCATCAGGCGGGGCATCGACGTGGCCAGGGCGGCGGGCCGCGAGCACGTCGCCGGGTGCACGGGAAGCACCTCCGAGCGGGTCGCGGCCGAGTTGTACGGGCTGCCCGAGGACGCGCTGCTCGACATGGGTGACTTCGCGGGGGCCGTGCTGAAATACCTGCGCAGGCACCCTGTGCCGAGGCTGACCGTCGCAGGGGGCATCGGCAAGCTCTCCAAGCTCGCCGACGGCCACCTGGACCTGCACTCGGGCCGCTCCCAGGTCAACCCGGAGATGCTCGCCGGAATGGTCCGCTCCGCGGGCGGGGACGAGGCGCTGGCCGGGCGGGTGCTGGCCGCCAACACCGCGCTGCACGCGCTGCGGCTGTGCCAGGAGGCGGGGCTGCCGCTGGGCGACCTGGTCGCCGAGCGCGCCCGGGCCGCGGCCGCGGGCGTGCTGCGCGAGGCGCCGGTCGCGGTCGACGTGGTGGTCATCGACCGCGCGGGGGTGATCGTCGGCCGCGCGGGCTGATCCAGCGGCACGGCCCCGGGGCGTCCCGGCGCACGGCGGGGCGGGATCAGTCACGGCACGGGTCAGTCACGGCAGCGGGCGGCCGAGTACAGGTGGCTGTCGGGGAACTCCGATGCGGTCAGCACCCTGCCGACCACGATCACCGCGGTGCGGACGACGCCCGCGGCGTGGACCAGGCCCGCGATGTCGGCGAGCGTGCCGCGCAGGATCACCTCGTCGTCCCTGCTGGCCCTGGCCACGACGGCCACCGGGCAGTCGGCGCCGTAGTTGGGGATCAGCTCCTCGACGACCGCCTCGACGCGCTGCACGGCCAGGTGGAGGACCATCGTGGCCCTGCCCCTGCCGAGCGTGTCCAGGTCCTCGCCCTCGGGCATGGGGGTCGCCCGCGCCGAGGTGCGGGTCAGCACCACCGTCTGGCCGACCCCGGGCACGGTGAGCTCCCGCTTCAGCGACGCGGCCGCCGCGGCGAAGGCGGGCACGCCGGGAACGACCTCGTAGGGCACTCCCGCCGCGTCGAGGCGCCGCATCTGCTCGGCCATCGCGCTGTAGACCGAGGGGTCGCCGGAGTGCAGCCTGGCGACGTCGTGGCCCGCCTCGTGGGCGGTGAGCATCTCCGCCACGATCTCGTCGAGCGCCATCCTGGCGGTGTCGACCAGGCGCGCGCCCGGCGGGCAGCACCCGAGCAGCTCGGCGGGGACCAGCGAACCCGCGTACAGGCACACCGGCGAGGAGGCGATCACCCGCTGTCCCCGCACGGTGATGAGGTCGGCGGCTCCCGGCCCCGCCCCGACGAACCGTACCGTCATCGTTCCCCCTCGACCGGCTGGACCGGCGTCCTGACCGTCATCGTTCTCCTCCGACCGGCTTGACCGCCGTCCAGATCGTCACCGGCATCATGGGCCGCCAGCCGGTGAAACCGCCGACCGGGGCCGCTCTGCTGACCGCGAGCCTGACCAGGCCGCCGCCGAGCCTGCCGTGCCAGGCGGCGACGGCGGCCTCCGACTCGACGGTCACCGCGTTGACCACCAGCCTGCCGCCGGGCCGCAGCGCCGCCCAGCAGCTCTCGACCACGCCGGGAACGGTCGCCCCGCCGCCGACGAAGACGGCGTCCGGGGTCTCGAGCCCGGTGAGCGCCTCGGGCGCGGCGCCGGTCACCACGTTCAGGCCGGGCACGCCGAGCGCGGAGGCGTTGCGGGAGACCCGCCCGGCCCGTTCACCGTCTCTTTCGATGGCGATCGCCCGGTTCTCCGGGTGAGCGCGCATCCACTCGATCGCGATGCTGCCCGCTCCCGCGCCGACGTCCCACAGCAGCTCGCCGGGGACGGGCGCGAGCCGGGACAGGGTCACCGCCCGCACCTCGCTCTTGGTGAGCTGGCCGTCGTGCTCGAAGGCCTCGTCGGGCAGGCCGGGCAGGCGCGGCAGTGGAACGGTCCCGGCGTCGGCCCTGCACTCGACGGCGACGATGTTGAGGTCGTCGGCATCGGGCAGCGACCAGCGGGCCGCCGTACCGGAGACCAGGCGTTCCTCCGCGCCGCCGAGCCGTTC
Source organism: Streptosporangium sp. NPDC051023 (assembly GCF_040689595.1). Classification (NCBI taxonomy): domain Bacteria; kingdom Bacillati; phylum Actinomycetota; class Actinomycetes; order Streptosporangiales; family Streptosporangiaceae; genus Streptosporangium; species Streptosporangium sp. NPDC051023. The sequence goes on from NZ_JBFBCE010000046.1 coordinate 23,578, forward strand.
CAGGACCGTCATCGGGCTGTCGCCGTATCCTCGCGCGGTGAGCAGCGCGGCGACCCGGGCGGGGGTGCGGCCGTCGGCGCTGAGGACCAGCAGCCTGCGTCCCTCATGGACCGCGGCGTGCACCGTCTCGGCCGGGCGCGTCACCAGGCTGACCACCTCGACACGATCCGCGGCCCAGCCGAGCCTGGCGCAGGCCAGCGAGACCGAGGAGGGGGACGGCAGGACCCTGACCCGCTCCGCGCCCAGTAGCCGGACCAGCGTCGTGCCGACGCCGTGGAACATGGGATCGCCGCTGGCCAGCACGCACACCCTGCGGCCCTGCCTGGAGGCGAGCAGCGCGGGCAACGCGGGCAACATCGGCGACGGCCAGGCGACGCGTTCCGCGGCCGGTTCGGGGACGAGCGCGAGCTGTCTGGCGCTGCCCATCAGTACTTCGGCGGCGAGCAGCTCGCGCCGCGCCGCCGGGGAGAGACCGGCCCAGCCATCGGCTCCGATGCCGACGACGGTGACCGGATCAGACATTGCCGAGCACCCGGGTGACGCGGATCTCGATCACGACGCGGGCCGGGTTCTCCCTGGGCTGCCGGTAGCGGTCGGCGTACCGGCGCACGGCCTCGGCGACCGACTCGGGGTCTCTGCGGATCGTCGCCCGGCCCTCCAGCGTCGACCAGCGACCACCGTCCACCTGGCAGACCGCGACCGTCGCGCCGCCGTCCGCCGCGGCCTCGACGTGGCGGACCTTGCGCGAGCCGTCCGAGGTGATCACCCTGGCGATCCCGGCGTCCGCGTCCAGCGTCACCCCGACCGGGATGACGTGCGGCGTGCCGTCGGCCCTCAGCGTGGTCAGCGTGCACAGGTGGTACTCCCGCCAGAAGGCGTGGAACCCGTCTTCGCGATCCTTCAACACCGGTGCCCCTCCAATGGCTGCGTCTACGGGGCGACATGCTAGCCGGGGTCCGAGCCCGGCGGAGGATCGGCTCCGCCGGGCCCGCCGGGGATCAGTCCGTCACGGGCGTCTCGTCGCGCTCCCGCTCGTAGGCCGCGAGGACCTGCTCGCGGCGCTCGGCGGGGAGCCGGTCGATGTACAGCATGCCGTCCAGGTGGTCGGTCTCGTGCTGCAGGCAGCGGGCGAGCAGCCCGGTGCCCTCGACCGTGATCGGCGCGCCGGTGACGTCGAACCCGTGCACCAGGGCCCGGTCCGGCCTGGCCAGCGACGCGCGCTGCCCGGGCACGGACAGGCAGCCCTCCTCGTAGTCGTCCAGGTGTCGCTCACCGTGGGCGGGCAGCACCAGGGTCGGGTTGACCACGACCCCCTTGCGGTACTCCTCGGTCTCGTCAGGGCAGTCGTAGACGAACACCCTGAGGGCGACCCCGATCTGGTTGGCCGCGAGCCCGACTCCCTCCGCGGCGTACATGCTCGCGAACATATCGGCCACGAGCGTGACCAGCTCCTCGTCGAAGTGGGTCACGTCCTCGCACGGGTGGTGCAGTACCGGCGTGCCGACGAACGTGATCGGCCTGGCCGTGCCCTCGCCGCTTGCTTCCATCCGTGATGCCTCCAGGTCGCGGTGTGTCGTTCGCGGCAGCAGACTACTCGTGACCCGGGGCTCCCGGAGAACGACCGGTCAGCTGCCCGGGCTGTAGATGACCTGCTCGGGCTTGATCCTGACGGTGACGCGCTGCTCGCCGGGCTGGCGGTAGGGGTAGGTCTCAACCCCGAGGTACTTGTTCGCCAGGCCGTCGATGACCGCGTCCGCGCCCTCGAGCTCCAGCTCGGCGGTGCCCGAGACACTCACCAGGTGGAAGGCGTCCTTGGGGTCGAGCACGCTCAGCGAGACCTGCGGGTTGTTGCGCAGGTGACGCTCCTTCGCGCGGCCGACGGCCGTGTTGAAGATGACGTCGTCTCCGTCGACGGCGACCCAGACGACGGTGCTGTGCAGCGAGCCGTCAGGCCGCAGGGTGGTCACCCAGCCGTGAATCGGCTGGTTGAGCAGTTCCTTGGCGTCGTCGTTCAGCTTTCCCACGGGAACCTCCACGATTGCGCGATGTTCTTACCGACCAATCGAACATCACACGTAACTGATCAATTCCACCGCCCCCAGGCAATTTCACCGCCCCCTGCGGATGCGGTGCTCCACGACCCGGCGTGGCCTGCCCCGGGCAGGCCACGTGGCGTGCGCCCGCGCCTCAGCCCGGCAGGCGCCGGCGGTCAGGCCAGCAGTCGCGCCCGCAGGTCCGTGCGTCCCTCGTCCTGGTCCCTGCGCATCTCCACCACGTCCAGGGCCGTCAGCGCGATGCTCAGGTCGCTGATGTCGGTGATCCGCCGCATGTCCCTGCCGGTGAGCGCGCCGATCTGGCGCAGCCGGTAGGCCACGGTGTTCGGATGGACGAGCAGTTCCTCAGCGGTGCGCTGCAGGGCCAGGTCGCAGTTGATGTAGACCCGCAGGGTCTCCAGCAGGTGCGGCTTCTTCACCAGGGACCCGATCCTGGTGTCGACGATCCGGCGTGAGACCCAGCGGTTGTGCGCCAGCAGCACCTCCAGGATCACCTGGGTGCACTGGGTGACCTGGCCGCGCTGGCCCCGGTAGATGGCGATCTCCAGAGCCGAGAGCGCCTGGCGGCAACTGTGCCCGGCGACGGCCAGGGAGTCGGCGGGCTCGCCGGAGGCGACGTACATGGACAGGCTCAGCTCCTCGTCCTCCAGAAGCCGGGTGAGCAGCGGGATCAGGCCGGGGCCCTCCCCGCCGGTGGGGACGAGTGCCAGCATCAGCCCGTTGCGGTCGCGGATCAGTGCCTGCCGGTGCGGGTCGTGCCGCCACAGCACATCCAGGACTCGGCGCCGGATCTGGGCCCAGTGCGAGGGACCGGACACCTGCATCGGAGAGACCGCGATGGCGCGGAATGGCTGGTGGGGGTCGATGTTGAGGACGCGCGCCTGCCCGTTGACCGTCGCGGCGTCGACGGGCGCGCCGGAGACGAGGCAGCTCAGCAGGTCGGTCCCGAGCCGGGAGCACCAGCTCGACAGTTCGTCGTGGGTGCTCTCGAACGACTCCAGTTCGTGGACGCACAGCTCATCGAAGAAGCGGGCGACCCGGGCCACGGCCCGCCGCACCACGTCCATGCCCAGCGCGGGGTCGGAGAGCAGCTGGTCGCTGATGAGCCGCTCCAGCGAGCGCAGCCACTCGACCGCGTCGGCCACGGGCTTGCCCTGGAGGGCGACCAGGGCCCCGCGGGTGACGGGGTAGTGCACGTCGGCCTCCTCGTCACCGAGGGCGGACGCGCAGGTCTTGATGATCTGAAGGGCCCAGTCGAACGTGTCACGGGGGGCGATGCGGTCCGCGGTGTTGGGATCGACTCCGGAGGCGTGTCTGCGGACGAACTCGTTGGCGATGGGGGTGGCGCAGGACATGAGGTCCGTGGCCACGGCGGTCAACGCGTTGCTGCTTGGCATCCAAGCGCTCCTTCACTCTGTGCCGTGCGCGCGAGGCGTCCCGGGCCCGGCTGGGGCTCCAGGTCTCCCCGTGACAGGGGGCAGGTGTGGTGCCAGGAGCGTACGCCTAGGTTGTCCGTTACCGCCATGGCCTCGCCACGCCCCGTGACATGATGGTCACACGGGTCGTGCCCCCGGCGTGACCCGGGAGTCCCGGTCACCGGCCCCCTCCCCCGCCCTCACCGCCCTTTCCGCGTCGGAGATCTCCTCACGGATGTGGCGCGTCCTCGCCCTCGCCGCGCTCCCGGCCCGGATCGGGACTGTGTGTCACCCACAGGGCACGTTCCGCAGGTTTGTGCCCCGGCCCTCATGACAGTCACGCGGGCTGCACGTTGACTGTGTCGACGTGCGCTACCGGCCCTCACCGGCCGCCGGACCCGTGCCCCCTCGTCCAGGGATGGTGAGACATGACGACGCGCGCCTTCGCGACGAGACCGCCACCGGGCGGTGATCCGGAGCCGGGACGGCGCCGCCCATCGGGGCGCCGCCCGCGCAGGCCTGCGTTCGCCGCCGTGGCGCTCGGCCTGCCGGTCGCGTTCATGATGGCCGTCTACGCCTATCCGGTCGGCGCGATGCTGCTCAGAAGCGTCACCGAACCCGAGTTCGGCCTGGCGAACTTCGCCAGGGCGACGACCGACCCGGCGATCTGGCACGTACTCGGGGTGACCGTCAGAATGGCCGCCGAAGTCGCGGTCGCGGCGGCGCTGCTCGGCTTCCCCGTGGCCTGCTTCCTCGCCGTCTCTCCCCCGCGGCGGGCCCGGATCCTCCTGCTGCTCGTCGTGATCCCTTTTTGGACCAGCGTCCTGGTGCGGTCGTTCGCCTGGATCGTGCTGCTGGGCGACGGCGGGCTGGTGACGCGGCTGCTGTCCCCGCTGACCGGCGACGAGCAGGGCCTGCTCTACAGCGAGGGCGCGGTGGTGGTGGCGCTCACCCACATCCTGCTGCCCTTCCCCATTCTGATCGTCAAGGCGGCGCTCGACCAGATCGACGGGTCGCTGACACGGGCCGCGCGGACACTGGGCGCGGGGCCGGTGCGCGCCTTCGCCCGGATCTACCTGCCGCTGGCCGTCCCGGCGATCGTCAGCGGCGCCATGCTGGTCTTCGTCATCGGGCTCGGCTTCTACGTCACCCCCGCCCTGGTCGGGGGTCCGAGGGAGAGCACGATCGCCGTGGTGATCGCGCAGAACGTCCAGGAGACCTTCGACTGGGGCATGGCGGCGACCCTGGCGACCCTGCTCCTGCTGCTCGCGGTGACCCTGACCCTGCTGGTCAGGAAGCTGACCAGGGTGAAGGGACTGGTGTCCCTGTGACCACGCCGGACGCCGCCCCTCCCTTGCCCCGGCCTCTCTCCCCGCGCGGGGACAGACTGCCCGCGGGCCCGCTGGAACGCGTGCTCAGGCTGGGCCTCGTCGTCGTGGTCACGCTGGTCTTCGCGTTCCTGGTGATCCCCATCCTCATCGTGATCGTGGAGTCGTTCAACAGCGTCGACTACCTGTCCTTTCCCCTGGAGGGCTGGTCCCTGAGGCACTACGAGCGGTTCTTCGGCGACGCGAGCTGGGTCGGGGCCACCGCGCGGAGCGCCGAGATCGCGCTGCCGGCCTCGGCCGTCTCCACGGTGGTCGGCACCATGGCGGCCTGGGGGCTGGCCCGTCTCTCCCACCGCGGCAAGGGCGCGGCCTTCGCGCTGCTCTACTCGCCGATCGTGGTCCCGATCATCGTGCTGGCCATGAGCTACTACTTCCTGTTCGCCGAGCTGCGTCTGATCGGCCAGTGGGCGGCGATCGCGATCGCCTACTCCGTCATGGGCGTGCCCTACGTCCTGGTGTCGGTGACCGGCGCCCTGCAGCAGTTCGACCCGGAACTGGAGAACGCGGCCCGCACGCTCGGCGCCGGGATCACCCGCACCCTGCTGCGCGTCACGCTGCCCCAGCTCGCCTCCGCCGTCCTGGCGGGCGCGCTGTTCGCGTTCGTGATCGCGTTCGACGAGGCGGTCGTCATCCTGTTCGTCTCGGGCAGCGACTCGGTCACGCTGACGCGCAAGCTCTGGGACAGCGTGCGCTACGACCTCACCCCCACGCTCGCGGTGGCCGGGACGGTGCTGATCTGCGTCTGCGCCACGCTGTTCCTGCTCTCAGAGTTGATCAAGGTTCTTCGCGAGCGGCGGGAGCGCCGGCGACCGGGGAGCGGCGCACCGGACCGGGAGGCCCATCCATGACCGACCAGGTCGTCTTCGACGGCGTCCACAAGTGGTACGGGGACATGCCTGCCGTCCACGACCTCAACCTCGGCATCAGGCCCGGGGAGTTCCTCACCCTGCTCGGGCCGAGCGGATCGGGCAAAACGACCACCCTGCGCATGCTGGCGGGCCTGGAGGCCGTCACGTCCGGCGAGATCCGCCTGGCAGGCCGTATGGTCACCGGCGAGGTGCCGGAGAAGCGCAACATCGGGCTGGTGTTCCAGAGCTACGCGCTCTTCCCTCACATGACCGTGGCGCAGAACGTCTCCTTCCCCCTCAAGATGCGACGGCGGCGAGCACCCGAGATCGGGTCCCGGGTCGACCGGGTGCTGGAGATGACCCGGCTCACCGCGTTCCGCGACCGCTACCCGCGCCAGCTGTCCGGCGGGCAGCAGCAACGGGTCGCGCTGGCCCGCGCGTTCGTCTTCGATCCCAGCGTGCTGCTCATGGACGAGCCGCTCGGGGCGCTGGACCGCAACCTCCGCGACCACATGCGGCTTGAGCTGAAGTCCCTGCAACAGCGCGTGGGCGCGACCGTCATGTACGTCACCCACGACCAGGAGGAGGCCTTGGCCATGTCCGACCGCATCGGCGTCATGCACCGGGGCATCCTGCAGCAGACCGCGCCCCCCGCCGAGATCTACGAGCGTCCCGTCAACTCCTTCGTCGCCAGGTTTCTCGGGCAGTCGGTCTGCCTGCCCGCCACCCGGGCCGAGCGGGACACCGGGGCCAAGCACACCTTTCTGCGGGTGGACGGCCTCACCGGCCCCGTCCTGGTCGAGCGCGACAACGACACCTGCGAGGACACGGCCGGGGAGTTCATGATCCGGCCGGAGCGGTTCCGGATCACCGAGGAGCGCCCCGGCTCCTCCGACGTCAACGCCGTCCGCTGCTCGGTCGAGGCGAGGGTGTACCTCGGCGCGCAGGTCGAGGTACACCTGCGGGAGGAGGCCGGCGCCCCGGTGCGGGTCGTGGTCCCGGCCGCGGACGGCGGCGCCCTGGTCGCGGGCTCCGCGCGCTGGCTGAGCTGGACGCCCGCCGACGGCCGCTTCCTGCCCCGGGTCGCCTGACCCTGCCCGCCCCCGCTGTCCCCGTCTCCCCCGTCGTCATGCCCCGCCGTACCGGGCGACTCCGGTCCCGCGGCAGAGAGGAAGGTCGTGGAGATCTCCGGACTGTCGTGCCTGACCTGGCACATGGTCGGCGCCGTATCGCCCGCAATCTCCTCGAACGAGGAATGTTCCGATGAATCTCGCCAGACGGTGAAAGAAAGCTGGTTCGTCATGAGCACCTCCGACAGCCTTCCCCGTGGACAGATCACCCGGCGCGCCCTCCTCAGCAGGAGCACACTGCTGGCGGGCGGGCTCGCCGCCGTCCCCCTGCTGAGCGCCTGCGGCGGCACCGGCGGCGGTGACAGGCGTGTGGTCGTCGCCGACTGGGGCGGGGCGCTCCAGGAGGCCGAGAAGAAGCACATCTTCGACCCCTTCAGCAAGGAGACCGGGATCGAGGTGGTCGTCTCGGGACCGCCGACCGGCGCGAAGATCAAGGCGATGGTCGACACGGGAAACCTGGAGTGGGACCTCATCGCCGCGGGTCCCTCCATCGTGCTGCCGCTCGGCCGCGACTACTTCGAGCCGCTGCCCGACTCGCTGCTCAACACCCCCGGCATCGACCCGTCCTACGTGGACAGGAACTGGCTCACCTACTATCTGTTCTCCATCGTCCAGGGCTGGAACACCAAGGCGCTGGGCACCGGGGAGAAGCCGGCCGGCTGGGCGGACTTCTGGGACACCGAGAAGTTCCCCGGTAAGCGGACGCTGCGGGGCGCCGACCAGGGCGTGCCCCCGGACCTGGAGTTCGCGCTGCTGAGCGACGGCGTGTCCACCGGCGAGATTTACCCCATCGACGTCGACCGTGCCTTCGGCAGGCTGGAGAAGCTCAAGAAGGACGTGCCCCAGTGGTGGGCCTCCGGCGCGCAGCCGGGGCAGATGCTGGTGAGCGGCCAGGTCTCCGCGGCCAGCGTCTTCGCGGGCCGGATCGGCGCGCTGATGAAGGAGGGCGCGCCGCTCGACTTCACCTGGAACGGCGGCATGCTCCAGCTCGGGGCCTGGTCGGTGCCCAGGGACGCGCGCAACAAGGACGCGGCGTTCAAGCTCATGGAGTACTCGGTCCGTCCCGAGGTGCAGGCCGCCGTCTGGGGCGGCTACAACAACGGCCCGGCCAACAGCAGGGCCCTGGCCCTGATGGACAAGGACTGGGCGCGCTCCCTGCCCTCCCACCCGGCCAACGCCGAGGTGCAGTTCCTCTACGGCTCCGAATGGTGGGGGCAGAACCGCCCCGCGGTCCTCAAGCGGTTCCAGCAGTTCACGGCCGCCTGATCCGCCCTTCCGACCTCTCGCGGCCGGCGACGGACCGGGACGCGCCTCAGGCGATCCAATCGTATTTGAGCCGCCACCGCACCTCGCGTTCCTCCCAGGCCCTCGGCCCGGGTGACAGCGCGGCGGAGACGGGAACGGGGGGCGGGACGTCCGCCTCGTACACGGCGCAGTGGCGGGGGCACCCCGGCGCCGGATGGCGGAACTCCTGCCAGAGCTCGTAACAGGTGCCCCGTGTGTAGCCGAAACCCGAGAGGATCTCCGTCAGGTGTGTCCCGCCGTAGAACGCGTCGAAGTCGGCGACCTCGTCCTCGCTCGCGTCCGCGGCGGGGTCCATCCCGATCAGGGCGACCCTGCCCGGGGCCGCCGTGGACCCGCCGACGGACTCCCCTCGCCGCCAGAGCATCCGCCAGACGGGAACCGCCCTGGCCCACGCGGGCGGCCCCTGGCTGTAGGCCGGCCGCGCCCCCGCGTCCCTGTCGGCGAAGGCCTGCGCCGCGGCCTCGTCGGCGACCCCGTAGACGGCCAGCCAACGCGGCCCCAGGTCTCCCCGGGGGTCGGGGTCGGCCAGGACGTAACGGGCGGCACAGACGAAACCGGGATTGCCCGCCAGGACCTCACCCAGGTGGACGGTGTCGTAGAAGCGGTTGAAGTCCTCGATCGCCGGGGCGGCCTCCTCCGGGTGGGTGTTCAGGCCGACCGCGAAGACGAACGGGCAGTCGAACGGCTGACGTGTCACGCCACCTCCATTGCGAGGCCGAGCATCACAACCATTCAAAATAAACTATTAATTTCAGACGGTGTCAACGAATTCGGCACCCATCCTTCACCACACAAAATGCACTTTATCCCCATTTGGGCGATATGTTCGGCGGGCATAGCCGGGTGACGACAGAGCCGTCCCCCGCCCGGAGCGGAGCAGGGGCGTCAGCCGATCGCTCGCGCGTACCGGCCGGCGAGAAGGCGCAGGTGCGCGAGCAGCTCCGGCGGCCCGTCGACGGTGAAGTCCTCCCCGAGCAACCCGAGATAGACGGCGAGCGTCTCGACCGTGTCGGCGCCGGTGCGCAGGACACAGGTGTTCTCGTCCACCGGTTCGACCGTACCGACCGCCGGGCTGATCCGGTCGGCGACGACGCCGGCCGGGGCGCGCACGGTGACTTTCGCCTGATACCGCCAGGCCGTGGCGGACACCCGGCGGGACACGTAGGCCGCGACGTCGTCGTCCGGCAGCTCGCGAGGCGCGAAGCGGGGACCGGTCGGAATCCGCGGCCGGATCCGGTCGACGCGGAAGGTCCGCCAGTCCCGGCGATCGACGTCCCACGCCAGCAGGTACCAGCGGCGCCCCCAGTTGACGAGCCGGTACGGCTCGACGGTGCGCGGGCTGTCCGTGCCGGTGTGGTCGCGGTAGTCGAACCGGAGCCGTTCCCGGTCGCGGCTGACGGCGGTCAGGGTGGTGAGAACCTCCGGGTCGACGGTCGGGCCGACGTCGTCACCGGGAACCGGCACGGTGTACGTCTGCAGCGTGTTGACCCGGCGCCGGAGACGGGAGGGAAGCACCTGCTCCAGCTTCGCGAGAGCGCGCAGGGACGCCTCCTCGATGCCCGCGATGGCCCTCCCCGTGGCCGTCCGCAGCCCGACCGCCACCGCGACCGCCTCGTCGTCGTCCAGCAGCAGCGGGGGCAGGGCCGCACCGGCGCCGAGACGGTAGCCGCCGGCCGCGCCACGGGTGGCCAGCACCGGATATCCGAGGCCGCGCAGACGCTCGACATCGGCGCGGACGGTGCGTCCGCTGACCCCGAGCCGTCCGGCGAGTTCGGCACCGGTCCATTCACGGGTCGACTGCAGCAGGGAGAGCAGCCGTAGGAGGCGAGCCGAGGTTTCCAGCATTTTTCCACGCTCCCCGACAATTAGGAACGGACCCATCCTAATTGCTTGGAAGAGTTGCGGTCATGAGCGAGATCAAGGAATTCCGCATCGACATCCCGCAGGCCGACCTCGACGAGCTGGCCGACCGCCTCGCCAGGGTTCGCTGGACCGGCGAACTGCCCGGCGTCGGCGCGGACTACGGCGTTTCCCTGGAGTACGTGCGCGGCCTCGTCGACCGGTGGCGCGACGAGTACGACTGGCGCGCCTGGGAGGCGAAGCTCAACGACCACCCGCAGTACACGACCACGATCGACGGGCAGAACATCCACTTCATGCACGTCCGCTCCCCCGAACCGGACGCGACCCCGCTGCTGCTCACGCACGGCTGGCCCACCACCGTCGTCGAATACCTCGACGTCATCGGCCCGCTCAGCGACCCTCGCGCCCACGGCGGCGATCCCGCCGACGCCTTCCATCTGGTGATCCCCTCGGTGCCCGGGTTCGGTTTCTCCGGGCAGACCACCGAGCGGGGCTGGAACCGCTACCGCATCGCGAAGGCGTGGGCCGAGCTGATGAGCCGTCTCGGCTATCGGCGCTACGGCGCGCACGGCAACGACGGCGGTTCGCTCATCTCCCCCGAGGTAGGCCGTTTCGACCCCGAGCACGTCATCGGCGTCCACGTCACCCAGGTCTTCTCGTTCCCGTCCGGCGACCCTGCCGAGCTGACGAACCTGTCCGAGGAGGACCGGGACAGGGTGCAGTTCCTGCAGTGGTGGCTGGAGAACGGCGGCGCGTACGACAAACTCCAGTCAACCGCCCCGCAGACCCTGGCGCATGCCCTGGCCGACTCGCCCGTCGGGCAACTGGCCTGGAACGCGCAGCTCCTCGGCCCCGGTCTCGCCCCGGACTACGTGCTCACCAACGTGATGATCTACTGGCTGACCAACACCGCCGCCTCGTCCGCCCGGCTCTACTACGAGGACTTCCACGCCGACAAGCCCACCGAGCCGACCACGGTGCCGCTGGGACTGGCGAACTTCGCCTACGACTTCCAGTCGATCCGTCCGTTCGCCGAACGTGACCACAAGAACATCGTCTCGTGGAACGTGTACGACCGGGGCAGCCACTTCGCCGCGCACGACGCTCCCGACCTGCTGGTCGACGACATCCGCACCTTCTTCCGCCGGCTCCGCTGACCCCGTCGGCCGAGTGCCCGCGGCGGAAACCCCGCCGCGGGCCCTCACCCCCGCCCCTCCGAAAAGCACCCCGGCCAACCTGCAGGAGCACCCCGATGCCGACATTGACCCGCCGCGCCCTCAACCGCGCCACCCTCGCTCGGCAGCTACTCCTGCGCCGTGCCGACCTCACCCCGATGCAGGCTGTCGAACACCTCGTCGGCCTGCAGGCGCAGACCTCGCACACCTGGTACATGGGATTGTGGAGCAGGCTCACCGACTGCCGTCCCGAGCGGGTCTCGGAACTGCTCACACAACGGCGGGTGGTGCGGATCGCGCTCATGCGCTCGACGATTCACCTCGTGAGCGCCGCCGACGCGCTGACGCTGCGCCCGCTCGTGCAACCGGTGCTGGACCGCGACCTGTTCCGCAACCACACGCACGGGCCGCCGATCCGCGGCCTGAACACCGCCGAGCTGGCCGCCATGGGCCGGAAGCTGCTCGACGAGCGACCGTGCACCCCCGGCGAACTCGGCCGCCTGCTGGCCGCCCGGTGGCCGGACCGCAGCCCGGCGAGCCTCGCCTACGCCGTACGGAACCTGGTACCCGTGGTGCAGATCCCGCCACGAGGTGTGTGGGGCGCCAGCGGGCGGACCGTCCACGCGCCACTCGAGTCGTGGGTTGGTGCGCCGCAGCGCACCGACCCGCCGCTCGACCAGATGATCCTGAGATACCTGGCCGCGTTCGGCCCGGCGTCCGTACGCGACGTGCAGACCTGGAGCGGTCTCACCCGGCTGGCCGAGGTGCTCGAACGGCTCCGCCCCCGCCTGACGACGTTCCGCGACGAGAACGGCGCCGAGCTGTTCGACCTGCCCGACGCACCCCGCCCCGGCGAGCAGGTGGACGCGCCCGCCCGGTACCTGTACGACTTCGACAACCTCCTGCTGTCACATCACGACCGCTCAAGGGTGGTCACCGACGGCCTCCGACGGCAGAACCTCTCCCCGCACGGCCCGGCCCCCCGCCTGGTGCTCCTCGACGGATTCACCGCGGCGACCTGGACACTCACCGGGACACGGGATTCGGCGACGCTGACCGTGCGCCCCTTCGCGCCGCTGTCGCCCGCCGACCGCGACGCACTGACCACCGAGGGCGGCGCCCTGCTGAACTTCCTCGCCCCCGGAACGTCACACGAGATCCGCTTCACCACCCAGCCCTGAATGGGACCGGCCTGCAGGACGCGAGGCTCGGGCGGATGCGCACCGTCTGGAGGCCACTGCGCCAAGCCACCGTCGGGTGAGAGCCCGTACGGCTTGCGCCCGATCACTCGCCCGATCGGGCGCAAGCCGTACGGCACGGAGAGGGGGAGGCCTCCGCTTGAGCACTCGCCGGTGATCGGCTCGGGACGGCCCATGCCCGACCGGCTGTTCCTGGTTTTCGTAGCGGGCTCAGTGGACGGAGAGCCCGCCGTCGACGAAGATCGACTGACCGGTGACATAGCCGGAGGCTCGGCTGGCCAGGAAGACCGCCGCGCCCGCAAAGTCCTCCGCCAGGCCGTTGCGCCCGATCATCGTGCGGGCGGCCAGCGCCGCCACCCTCTCGGGATCGGACGACAATCGCGCGTTGAGCGGCGTCATCACGAAGCCCGGCACGAGCGTGTTGCAGGTGACGCCGCTCGGCGACCACGCCTCGGCCTGGGAACGCGCCAGCGACTCCAGCCCTCCCTTTGAGACCCCGTAGGCGCCGCTCTGCACGAACGCCCGGTGCGCCTGCTGGGAGCTAATGTGGATGATCCGCCCGAACCCGCGCTCCGCCATGCCGGGACCGAACCGCTGTCCCAGCAGGTAGGGCGCCTCCAGGTTCACCGCCATCGTGACGTCCCACACCTCCTCGCCCAGCTCGCCCATCGGCGGGCGCACGTTGATCCCGGCGCTGTTCACAAGGATGTCGGGCTCCCCGAACACCTCGGCCGCCTGCTCCGCCGCCGCGCGCACACCGTCACGTGTGCCCAGGTCCGCGCTCACCCAGGCCGCGCGGCAACCATGGGCCGTCAGCTCGCCGACCGTGGCCGTCAGCTCCGCCTCCCGGCGCGCCACGACCACGACGCTCGCCCCCGCGCGGGCGAGGGCCCCGGCTATGGCGCGGCCGATGCCGGAGCTTCCACCGGTCACCACGGCGACCCGGTTCTCCAGGGAGAACAGTTCGGACAGGTAGGACTGTGTCGTCATGGCCGCACACTTTAGAGGATCGATTCCGGGTCGCCGAACGAGACCAACGCCCGCGCCTACCGGGCCGGAGGGACCGTGAACCCGAGCGGGGACTTGTGGCGAGACATCGCTGACCACTTTTCCGATGGAAAGGCCGGCCCCGATGCCATGGTGCACAGGATGACGGCACCACCCACGACCGAGACCCGTGACTGCGACCTGCTGCACGAGTCCCGGACGCGCCCCGAGGCGTTCGCCGCGCTGTTCGACCGCTACTCGGGGATGCTCTACCGGTACGTCTCCCGCAGGCTCGGCCCCGAGGTCGCCGAGGACCTGGTGGGCGAGACGTTCCTGGTCGCCTTCGACCGCAGGTCGCGCTACGACCTCTCCTATCCCGACGCCCGCCCGTGGCTGTTCGGCATCGCCACCAAGCTCGTCTCAAGGCACCACCGCACCGAGGCGGCCAGGTACCGGGCGCTGCAGCGCAGTCCCGCAGAGGACACGGTGGAGAACCCCGAGGAGCGGGTGGTCGCCGAGGTCACCGCCCTGACCTCCCGCCCCGCGCTCGCCAGCGCGCTGGCGGGACTTCCGTCGAAGGACCGGGACGTCCTGCTGCTGATCGCCTGGGGCGACCTGTCCTACGAGGAGGTCGCGCGGTCCCTCGGCATCCCGGTCGGCACCGTGCGCTCCCGCCTCAGCAGGGCCCGCAGGAAGGTCCGCGCGGCGCTCGGCGACACCAACCCGATGCACGAGGAGGAGCGACCGTGGACGACCTGAGGATGCTCCGCCGCTTCGGCGAGGAACTGGAACACGAGCCGCCCGCCACCCTCGCGCGCCAGCGGCAACGGCTGCTGGACGGCCTGTCCGGCGCCCCGGGCCGTCCCCGGCCGCGACTGTCGCGCTGGACGCTCGGCTGGGCGATGGCCGGACTGGCCGCCGGGGTCACCGCCGCCGTGCTCGTCGCCCCCTCCGTGCTCCTGGAAGGCCTCGGCCGGGTGGCCGACCCCGTGCCGAGCCCGGCGGGAGATCGCCCGGCCAAGCCGAACGGGGCGCTCAACGTGCTGCTGCTCGGGACCGACAGCCGGGCGGCGTCGCCCTCCGCCGGGCGCGGGCCCGGCGCGCGCAGCGACACGATGCTTCTGGTGCACCTGTCCGCGAACCGCGGGAAGGTCGGCGTCATCAGCATCCCCCGGGACTCGATGGCCCGGATCCCCGCCTGCGCGGACCCGGCAGGCACTCCCCTTCCCGCCAGGACGGACATGATCAACTCGGCGTTCGCCACCGGCGGCCTGTCCTGCGTCTGGAAGACCGTCGAGTCCCTGACGGGAGTGCGCGTCGACCACGCGCTGGAGGTCGACTTCTCCGGGTTCAAGGGCATGGTGAACGCCCTCGGCGGAGTCGAGGTCACACTGCCCGAGCCGGTGAACGATCCGAAGGCGAAGCTGAGGCTCCCCAAGGGGAAGCAGACACTCAACGGCGACCAGGCACTGGGCTACATGAGGGCCCGTTACACCCTCGGCGACGGGTCGGACCTGGAACGGATCAAGCGTCAGCAGCGGTTCATGAGGGCACTGGCGAAACAGGCGGGAAAGCTGCGGACCGACCCCGCCCGGCTCTCCGCCTTCGTCGCCGAGGCCGGCAAGTGGATCAAGACCGACGCCGGGCTCGACCTGGCGACGATGCAGGCGATCGCCCGCAGTCTGGAAAGGACCGATCCGGGGGCGGTGGAGTTCGTGACGGTCCCCGTGCGCCCGTACGCCGCCGACCCGAACAGGCTCGAATGGGACGACTCCGCCGCCAAGAATCTGTTCGCGCGGGTGAGGAACGACACCATGTGAACCCCGTGTGCCCTCGGAGACGGGGCCTCCGAGGGCACACGGAGCGCCCGTCAGCACACCGGACTGACCGGCGGCCTCCACCGTCGAGCAGGCCATCGGACGCCAGCGATCGATTTCGACCAATGGGCGGCCGACCACGCGGACGGCTTCCGGTTCGGAGGCCCGGTTTCACGGGTCACGGCACCAGCAGCCACCGTCCCCGCTGTCCGCCGCCGGCGACCTTGTCGTAGGCCGTCATGGCGTCGGCCAGCGGCACCCGGCCCGCCACCCGCAGTTCCAGGACGCCGGAGGTGGCGAGGGCGAGCAGCTCGGCGAGCCTGGCGCCGTCGGGCTCGACGCTCATGATGGCGATCTCGATGCCCCGCTCGGACGTCGCGGGAGACGCCGAGGGCACGCCGACGAAACTCCCGCCGTCGCGGATCGCGACGAGGGCCGCCGCGTTCAGGACTGCGCCGTCGACGACGGCGTCGAACGACGGCCCCGGCAAACGCGTGACGAGCTCCCGAGCCCCGGCTCTCAGCGCGAAGTCGCGGTCGGACTCGCGTGCCAGCCCGGTGACGGTCCAGCCCGCGTGGGCGGCCAGCGCGACGGCGTACCCGCCCACGGCGCCGGCGGCGCCGGTGACCAGCAGGGTCCGCCCGTCGGCGGGGCCGAGCCGGTCAACCAGCTGCGCCGCGGTCAAGGCGTTGAGCGGGACGGAGGCCGCAGCGACCGGGTCGAGGCCGCCTGGCAGCAGCGCCGCGTTCGCCGCTGGTACGACGGTCTCCTCGGCGTGCGCGCGGACGGGGGCTGTGAAGTCGCCGTGTATCGCGGCGACCGGGTCGCCGGCCGAGAAGCCGGTGACCCCGGCGCCGGTCTCGGTGACGACGCCGGCGAGGGACAGGCCAAGGCCGACCGTGCCGGTGAGCCCGAAGATCGCCCGAGCCGGTCCGCCGGCGAAGAGGGTGTCGATGAGATCGACTGATGCCGCCGTGACGCGGACCCGCAGGTCATGGAGTCCCAGCGGGGGCAGCGTCACCTCCTGGAGGGTGACCGTGGGGCTGTCGGGCTTGGATACGAGTGCGAGCGTCATGATGGATCTCCTTCACGGGTGGACGTCACCACCATCGGTGACCTACTCTCTTTTAGGAAGTAGGCACTTTAAAGTGGTGTAGGCACCCAGAGGTGAGCCATGGACGCGACCACTGCCGACGGGCCGACAGCGCGATTCGACGCGTTCGCCGTCTCCTGCCCGAGCCGGCGGTTGCTCGACACGATCGGTAACAAGTGGGCCAGCCTGGCGATCGTGGCGCTGGGCCTGGAGGGCCGAATGCGCTACTCCGAGCTCTCCGCGCGGATCGCCGGGGTGAGCCAGAAGATGCTGACCCAGACCTTGCGGAATCTCGAGCGAGACGGGCTGCTGACCCGCACGGTGACTCCGTCGGTGCCCGTACGCGTCGACTACGAACTCACGCCGCTGGGATTGACCCTGCTGGAGCCGATTCGCCACCTCAAGGAGTGGGCCGAGGCTCACATGCCCGAGGTCGACATCGCGCGGGCGGCCTACGACCGGCACCATGACGGGCCCGTTCACCGTTCCGGCGATTGACGGCCTCCTCCGGATCATCACCCACCCTCTCCGCCACGTTCCGTCACGCTTCGTCGCGCCTCGTTGCGGCAGCCGTCGCGTTCAGCGGACAATGGGCGGGTGAGCACGCGTGTGCGCTCCGCGATCAGGGTCGAGGGCGTCGTGCAGGGGGTCGGATTCCGCCCCTTCGTGTACGGCCTGGCGGTACGGCTCGGCCTGGGCGGCCTGGTCGGCAATGACGAGCGCGGCGTGTTCATCGAGGTCGAGGGGACCCGTGCCCTCGTCGAGGAGTTCACGGCGGCGCTCAGCGCGGACCCGCCGCCGCTCGCGGTGGTCGAGCGGATCAGCTCGCGCGCCGTGCCCCCGACGGGCGAAACCGGGTTCACCATCGCGCGGAGCACGGCGGGCGGGGAGAGAGGCGCACTCGTCTCGCCGGACGTGGCCACCTGTGAGGACTGCCTGCGCGAGATGGACGACCCGGCGGACCGGCGGTACGGCTACGCGTTCACCAACTGCACGAACTGCGGTCCCCGATTCACGATCGTCGAGGACGTGCCCTACGACAGGCCGAACACCACGATGGCGGCCTTCGTCATGTGCGACGACTGCGCACGGGAGTACCACGACCCGGGAGACCGGCGCTTCCACGCCCAGCCGGTGTGCTGTCCCGCCTGCGGGCCCCGGCTGCGGCTGCTCGACCGCGCGGGCGGCCCGATCGCGGGCCCCCCTCTCGAAAAGGCCGTGGAGCTGCTGCGGGAGGGGAAGGTGCTGGCGGTCAAGGGGCTCGGCGGATACCACCTGGCCGCGGTCGCCGCCTGCGAGCCCGCGGTGGCGGCGCTGCGGTCCCGCAAGCACCGGGAGGACAAGCCGTTCGCCGTCATGGTGTCCGGCCTGGCCGGGGCACGGCGGCTGTGCGAGGTCGGCGAGGCGGAGGAGCGGCTGCTCACCGGCGGTTCCCGCCCGATCGTGCTGCTGCGCAGGCACGGGGACGCCAAGGTCGCGCCCTCGGTCGCGCCGGGCAGCCGGTGGCTCGGCCTGATGCTGCCCTACACCCCGCTGCACCACCTGCTGCTGCGGCGACTGGAGGCGCCCGCCGTGCTCACCAGCGGCAACGTCTCCGACGAGCCGATCGCCTATCGCGACGACGAGGCCGTTGCGCGGCTCGGCGGCATCGCCGACGCCTTCCTCACCCACGATCGGCCGATCCACATGCGCACGGACGACTCGGTCTTGCGGGTCTTCCGCGGCGGGGAACTGCCGATCCGGCGCTCCCGCGGCTACGTCCCGCACCCGTTGCCGCTCGCCTGGGACTGCCCCAGGCCGGTGCTGGCCTGCGGCGCCGAGCTGAAGCACACCTTCTGCGTGGCCAGGCGCGGGCACGCCTTCGTGTCCCACCACATCGGCGACCTGGAGAACTACGAGACGTTCCGCTCCTTCACCGAGGGGGTCGGACACTTCCTGCGGCTGTTCGACGTCGTCCCGGAGGTGGTCGCCCACGACCTGCACCCGGAGTACCTGTCCACCAAGTACGCGCTGGCCCGTGACGGGGTCGTCGACCTGGTCGCGGTGCAGCACCATCACGCGCACGTCGCCTCGTGCCTGGCCGACAACGGGGTGGCGGGGCCGGTGATCGGGGTCGCCTTCGACGGGCTCGGCTACGGCCAGGACGCGACGCTGTGGGGCGGCGAGTTCCTGGTCGCCGACCTGACGGGGTTCGAGCGGGCGGGTCACCTGGCCACGGTGCCGATGCCGGGAGGGGCTGCGGCGATCAGGCAGCCGTGGCGGATGGCCGCCGTCTATCTCGACGCGGCCTACGACGGCGCGGTCCCCGGCGACCTGGACGTCGTGCGGCGCAACGCGGCGGCGTGGGAGAGCGTCGTCGCGCTCGGCCGCCGTGGTGTGAACGCCCCCCTCACCTCCAGCGTGGGCAGGTTGTTCGACGCGGTCGCGACACTCGCGGGCGACCGCGACGTGATCAACTACGAGGGGCAGGCCGCGGTCGAGTGGGAACAGCGCGCCGACCCGGAGGAGACGGGCTCGTACGGCTTCCGCATGACGGACGGGACGCCCTTCACCGTCCCCGGCGCCGACCTGGTCGGGGCGGTGGCCGACGACCTGCGGGCGGGCACGGCGCCCGGGGTCGTCTCCGCCAGGTTCCACAACGCGGTCGCCCGGGTCGTCGCCGAGGGCTGCGCCCGGGTCAGGGAGGAAAGCGGCCTTTCGACGGTGGCGTTGTCGGGGGGCGTGTTCCAGAACGTCCTGCTGCTCGAACGGGCGACGGCCTTGCTTGAGGAACGCGGCTTCCAGGTGCTGCTGCATCGACGCGTACCGCCCAACGACGGCGGCATCAGCCTGGGCCAGGCCGCCGTCGCCGCTGCCAGGGACAGAGCGCGCTGACCGCACCCCCGACCGGCGCCGAGCCCGGCGACCGTCCCGGCGCGCGCCCGGCCGGTGACGGTCAGCAGATCCGGGGCAGAGGGTCGCCGACCAGCAGGTCGACGATGCGGGTGCCACCGAAGCCGGTTTTCAGCAGCACCAGGCCCGGCGGGTCGTCCTTGACGTGGCCGACGAGCGCCGCGCCCGCACCGAGCGGATGCGCGCGCAGGGCGGCGAGCGCCGTGTCCGCCGCCGCCCCGTCCACCACGGCGACCAGACGCCCCTCACAGGCGACGTAGAGCGGGTCGATGCCGAGCAGTTCGCATGCCCCCCGCACGCCCGGCCGTACCGGGATCGCGTCCTCCTCGACGACGACGGCGACGCCGGAGGCGTGCGCGATCTCGTTCAGGATCGTCGCGACCCCGCCCCGGGTCGCGTCGCGCATGCAGCGCACCACGCCGGGACGGACATCGGGAGCGGCGTCCCGGCGAGCCTCTGGGGGGAGGCCCTCACAGGCGTCGAGGAGCGCGGCGACCAGCCCGTTCAGCGGCGCGGTGTCCGAGACCAGGTCGGCCTCGATGTCCAGCTCACCCCGGGCGAGCATGATCGTGACGCCGTGCTCGCCGATCGGCCCGGAGACGATGACGGCGTCACCGGAGCGCGCGGCCGCCGCGCTGAGGCCGATCGGCCGGTCGAGCAGTCCGACGCCCGCGGTGTTGACGTAGCACCCGTCGGCCTTGCCCCGCTGCACCACCTTGGTGTCGCCGGTGACGACCTGCACTCCCGCCCGGGCCGCCGCACCGGCCATCGACGCGGTGACGCGCCTGAGGTCCTCGACCGGGAAACCCTCCTCGAGGATGAACCCCGCCGACAGGTACAGCGGGCGTGAGCCGCACACCGCCAGGTCGTTGACGGTTCCGTTGACCGCGAGGTCCCCGATGTCGCCGCCGGGGAAGAACAGCGGGGAGACCACGTAGGAGTCGGTGGTGAAGGCGAGCCTGCTGGAGCCGACGCCGAAGACGGCGCCGTCCTCAAGCGGTTCGAGCAATGGGTTGCGGAAGTCCTCAAGGAAGATCGCCTCGATCAGGGACTGCGTCGCCTTGCCCCCGGAGCCGTGGGCCATGGTGACGTGCTCCTCCTTCACCCTGGCTTTGCGGCGGCGGGCCCGGTCGATCCGCTCGAGGACCTGTTCCTCGCGGCTCGGCCGTTCCGCCTCCCCCGCGTGCTCGCGGACCGCGGCCTCCGCCCACCCGGCGGTTCCCTCGACGTCGGTCACCGTGTC
The DNA here is from genome assembly GCF_040689595.1 of Streptosporangium sp. NPDC051023. Lineage (NCBI taxonomy): Bacteria > Bacillati > Actinomycetota > Actinomycetes > Streptosporangiales > Streptosporangiaceae > Streptosporangium > Streptosporangium sp. NPDC051023. The sequence goes on from NZ_JBFBCE010000046.1 coordinate 43,987, forward strand.
GCCTCCCTCACCCGTTCTCTGGAGAAGCGGCCGAAGTTGTAGTAGGCCGCGCAGGCGCCCTCCGACGAGACCATGCAGGTGCCGATCGGGGTCTCCGGGGTGCACGCGGTGCCGAACACCTTGCACTCCCACGGCTTGAGCACGCCCTTGAGCACCTCACCGCACTGGCACGCCTTCGGGTCGGCCACCCGGCTGCCGGGGATCTCGAAGATCCGCTCGGCATCGTAGGCGGCGTACTTCTCCCGCACGCTCAGCGCGGAGTGGGAGATGAAGCCGAGGCCGCGCCACTCGAAGTAGGGGCGCAGCTCCATCACCTCGTTGATGACGGTGAGCGCCTTGAGGTTGCCCGCCCACGGCACGACGCGCGCGTACTGGTTCTCCACCTCGGAGCGCCCCTCGGCGAGCTGCACGAGGAGCATGTAGATCGACTGCAGGATGTCCAGCGGCTCGAACCCGGCGACGACGAGCGGCTTGCCGTAGTCGCGGGCGATGAACTCGTACGGCCTGCAGCCGATGATCGTCGAGACGTGGCCGGGGCCGATGAACCCGTCGAGACGCAGGTCGGGCGAGTCCAGGATGGCCTTGATCGCGGGGATGATCGTCACGTGGTTGCAGAAGACCGAGAAGTTGCCGATGCCCTCCGCCGCGGCGCGCAGGACCGTCATGGCGGTCGAGGGGGCCGTGGTCTCGAAGCCGATCGCCATGAAGACCACGTGTTTGCTCGGGTTCTGCCGGGCGACCTTGAGGGCGTCGAGCGGCGAGTAGACCATGCGGATCTCGGCGCCCTGGGCCATGGAGTCGAAGAACGAGCCGCGTCCGCCGGGGACCCGCATCATGTCCCCGAACGAGGTCATGACGACGTCCGGCTGCTCGGCGATGTGGATGGCGTCGTCGACCCGCCCCATCGGTATCACGCAGACCGGGCAGCCGGGGCCGTGCACCAGGGTGACGGCCTCCGGCAGGTAGTCCTCGAGCCCGTGTTTGTAGATGGTGTGGGTGTGACCGCCGCACACCTCCATGAACTTGTAGGCACGCCCTGGCTCGCACAGGCTCGTGATCTTCGCTGAGAGGGCCCGTGCCTTCTCCGCGTCGCGGTATTCGTCGACGAAACGCATCGCGTCTCACCCCCGGTCGATCGAAGAGTCCCTGAGCGCAGCCAGCTCGTCGTCGTAGGCCTGGCCGATCCCCTCAAGGAATTCCAGCGCGGCCCTGGCCTCGTCCTCGTCGATCTTCGACAGGGCGAAGCCGACGTGGATGAGGATCCAGTCGCCGGGCTGGAGCCGTTCGTTCTCGAGCAGGCCGACGTTGATCGCCCGCCGTACCCCGCTCACGTCGACCTTCGCGAGGTCAGTACGGTCCGGCAGAATCTCCACGATCTCGCCGGGAATTCCCAGACACATGGGTCGCCACCTCCTCAAGCTGGATGGATTCCAGGACCAGCTCGTCGCCACCTCGCAGGTCGACGTCGGTGCTCGCGCAGGCGCCGCATACGGCGAGCGCGTCGAAGGTCTCCTGGTCCTCGCCGCATGACCTGCAGATGAGCCGCGCGGGTACCACGATCAGGTCGACGGTTGCTCCCTCCGCGACCGTCTCCGGGGAGACCAGGGAGAAGGCCTGGTCGAATGCGGGGCCGGTGATCCGCAGCAGCGTCCCGGCGCGCACGCGCAGGCGCGCGACCTTCCGCCCCTCGGCCCTGCGCTCGACCGCGTCGAGCACCGCCTCGGCGATTCCGAACTCGTGCACGGCTGTCCACCGCCTTCCTCGGTCCGTCGTTTCCGGCGATCGTGCGGCCGCCTTCCCCGCCCGTCGTCACGGGCGGGCGCGCGGGCCGCGCGAATCACATGTCCCGCATCTTCTTGTAGCGGATGATGTCCGGCAGGGACTGCACGACCACGGCCGCGAGCCCCGCGGCGATCACCACGACCAGCAGGCGTCCTATCACGGTTGCCTCCTCTCGACGTACGCGGCGCAGGATGCCGCGAGTTGTTCTGCGACCAGTTCTCTGACCAGGTCGACGGCCTGCGGGACCGCATGTGCGACCGGGACGCTGAGCTCCATGCCCGGCGAGGTGTCCTCGGGCTCGCAGCCGACCAGCAGGATGCGGCCGGTGCCGACGCCCAGCGCGCCGAGCAGGGCGAAGATCGCGTCCGGGGTCATGCCGTGGGCGTCACCGAGAGCGCCCCGCATGAGGGGGTCGCCCGCGGGGAGCCCCTGCCCGATCCTGGGCTCGATGACGGACAGCGTCCCCGGCCTCTCCCCACGGGGGACGGCGTCGACGAGGATCAGGCTGTCGTATCCGGCCAGCAGCTCGTATGCCAGGTGGACGCCGCGGATCCCGAAGTCGGCCACGACGACCTCCTCCGGCAGGCCCGCGTTGCCCAGCACTCTGGCGACCTCGACGCCGAACCCGTCGTCGCCGAAGAAGATGTTCCCGACGCCCGCGACCAGGATCCTGGGTCCCGCCGCGGGCCCGCCGTCACCTCTCATCGCTCCCCCTCCGATCGCCGTTCGCCGGGAAGCCGACCGGGCCGTCGCCAAGCGGCTCGACCTCGTCGGGCGAGAAGTAGAGGAAGCGGCCCTGCTCGCGCTGGAGGTCCGCTCCGGGGTCGTCCGCGAGGGTGACGGCCAGATGACAGGCGCCGTCCACGTCGAGCAGCACGGCCTCGACCGTGGCGATCCGCCCGGCCAGGAACATGTCGTGGGCGTCGGCGCGGCGCCCGTGCGGGGCGAGCCTGCTCGGTGTCCCCGGGAGGGGGGACCGGCCGGGCAGCAGCCGGACCCTGCTGCCTCTTGCAACGGTCACTCCCGCGACGACGACGCCGTCTGACTCCGGGGACACCGAGGTATCCGCGCCAGGGTCCCACCATGGTGTCTCGTGCCGCGGCCCCTGGCTCTCCGCGGACGCTTCCGGGGTGTGGGAACGCAGGTAGCGGACGGCGCCGTGCAGCCGTTCGAGCAGTTCCTGCGGCATGTCCTCGGTCCGTTCCAGGATCTCGGCGGCGCGCGGGTCGGTCGCCCGCGCCTCCCGCTTCTCCTCCTCGGTCAGGGTGAGCGTCCTGAGGCTGAGCAGTTCGTCGATCTCGGTGGCGTCGAAGAGGTCGCCGGGGCTCTCCGGCGCGATGGAGGGATGGTCGTACAGGATGATCGGCGCAGAGAGCACCGCGTCCCGCCGGTCCTGCTCGCCGACCAGCACCGGCCAGGTGTGCAGGTTCCGGCAGGACCGCGCCGCCTCGCCCGCCCACTCCGGCGGGTCGAGCAGGGACAGGAACGCCCCGCCGGTGACCGTGAGCAGCGTGTGCGCGGCGATCGGCGAGCGGCGCAGCGCGTCGTCACGGGATGCAGCGGGCCCCGGCTCCCACGCGCTGGTGTTCTCGATCCGCACGCGCAGCCTGACCAGCCCGTACGGCCCGGCCAGCCGTTCGGCGCCGATGCGGGCGACCGCCTCGATCGGCCGGTGCTCGCGGACGACGCGGCCCGCCTCCTGTCCCGAGGGCGTCAGGATCGGCTCGGTCGTGCGCGTCGCGGGGAACCCCGCGCCGAGGACCTGCTCGGCCTCCAGCAGGGCGGCCAGCGAGAGCAGGGCGTCGCGTTCCCTCTCGACGGCCTCGTCGAAGGTCAGATGGGTCTGGCCACCGGCCTCGAGGGCGGGCACCGGCCGGTACCCGTCTCCGTCGGCGCGTTCGACGGATCTGGTCATGATCTGCAGGAACCGCAGCCTGATGTGGACCGTCGCGTCGCCTGCGGCCTCGAGGAGGCATTCCGTCTGGCAGGCCGACGGCTCGGCGGTCGCGGTGTAGGCGGGCGGCACAAGCACGCCGAACTGCCAGCGCACCCGGTTCTTCACGGCGGAGGCCCGGTAGGGGTAGAGCAGGTAGCCCTCGTACAGCACGGCGTCCGCGACCCGGCGGGCGACCTCCATCGGGGTGCTCATCTGGCCGCCTCCTCCGCCTGCGCCAGCAGCGTCCGCACGGCCTCGTCCCAGGTGGCCAGCGCCCTGGCGGACTTGAAGCGGTGCAGGGCCCGCAGGGTCTCGCGGCTCAGCCGTACCCATCCCTCTCCGGGGAAGTAGCGGTCCATCAGCTCGCGCCACACGGCCACCGGCAGCCGGTGGCGCGCCTCGCGGTCCCACGGCACCTGCTCGACGGAGAAGCCGGTCGGCGTCCTGGCGAACACGGTTCCGCTGAAGAGCAGGATCAGCGGGATCTCGCCGTCGTCGAGCGCGGCGAAGTACTTGGCCGCCGCCACCTCCAGGTCGTAGGTGACGGGGACCGGCAGGTCGGTCTCCGTCGTCCCGGTGAAGCCGGGGACCATGGCCGAGACGTTGGCGAACTGCAGCGCCTTGAGGGTTTCCCCCCAGCGGGAGGGGTCTCCGAACAGGTCGCCGAGCAGGACGGCCTCCTCCTGCGTGTAGCGGCGGCGCTGTGGCTCGATGCGGATCTGGCAGCGCAGTGCGACGGCCTGCACCGCACCGCCGCCCGCCTCGGTCAGGCGCAGCCGGAAGACCAGCGTCGGGGAGGCCGCGAAGGGGTCCGGGCGGACGCCGAGGCAGGCGAAGCCGAGGTCAACCATGGCTCGCCTCCCTGTCTCCGTCCCCGGTCCCGCCGTCCGCCCCGTCCCCGATTCCGTCCTCTGTCCCATCCCCGGTCCCGCCGTCCGCCCCGTCTCCGGTTCCGGCGTCCGCCCCTTCCTCCGCCGGGGGCCCTGTCCTGTCCGCCCCGGTCCCGGCTTGAGGCCCGTCGCCGCCCACGACGCGGCTGCGCCCGCGCAGGCCCGCGAAGAAGGCGTCGATGGCCTCCCACACCTCCTGCCCGCCGCCGAACCCCTTCCATTGGGTCCTGACCAGGCCGACGAGCTCGTAGCAGGCGTCGATCGGCACCAGGTGACACACGAAGCCGCCGTCCCCGCGGTCGACGAGGAGCGCCTCGACGTCCGGCAGGGCGTCGGCGAGGCCGGGGTTGGCCGCCATGACCCGTTCCCAGGTCTCCATCGGGAGCTGGGACTCGGTCGCCCCGCCCGGGCTCGGGTAGAAGGCGACCGTACGGTCGAGCGCCGAGTTGCGGAAGAAGAACGCTATGCGCACCGGGATCTGCAGCTCCTCCCAATCCGCCGCGGACAGGACGAACGAGGGCGCGTACAGGTAGCGATCCGGCACTGCGACGAACCTGCCCATCGCCGCGCCCTCGACCGTGAAGAGCAGGTAGCAGCTCCGGCAGGCGCATATCAGGGCGCGTGTCCCGACGTTCACCACGTGCCCGTGCTCCGCGCCGATCGGCTCCGCGCACAGCTCGCAGCACTCCTCCACCGCCTGGGGAGGAGCGGGTCCGGGTTCTCTGAACCGCCGCAGGCCCGTGCTCACCGCGCCGCCGTCCTCTCGGTGCCGCCGGGGACGGGAACCGGGCACGGTCCCGGAGGCGGCCTCATCCCGATCTGGAGCAGCGAGGGCTCCTGCTCGACCATGCCCTCGACGTCCACGCGGACGATTTCGGGAGCGGCCTTGGCCACCGCCCGCTCGATCGCGAGCTTCACCGTGAGCTGTGAGGAGGGACAGCCGTCGCAGGTGCCGCGCAGGCGCAGCCGTACCACGCCGGTCTCCTCCTCGACCCCGACCAGCTCGACGTCCCCGGCGTGGCTGCCCAGGTGGGGGCGGACCTCCTCGAGGGCGAGCCCCACGCGCTCCGCGGTGCTCAGCGGATGCAGGTCGTGCAGCACCAGCAGCCCGCTCACCAGGTCGTCCGTGGCCAGCCCGTGCAGCACCGCCCCGGCCCCCGCCTCGGTCACGATCTCCATGACGCGTTCGAGGCCCGCGCCGTACAGCTCGACCAGCAACCGCACCAGTTCCTCCGCCTTGGCCCGCGCCACCGGGTCGCTGAGCGCGGCCAGCTCGGCCAGCAGCTCCTCGACCCGGTCGCCGGTCGCCTGGACGTCGGTGGTTCCTGGCATCTGCCGCGCCCCCCGTCAGGCGCCGAACGCGTGCGGGGTGTGCAGCCTGCGCAGCTCGCCGCCGTCACCGAGGTACATGTGCACCCCGCACGGCAGGCAGGGGTCGAAACTGCGCACCGTGCGCATGATGTCGATCCCCTTGAACCGTTCCGGCGGGTTCTCCTCGAAGATCGGCGTGTTCTGCACCGCGTCCTCGTACGGGCCCGGCGTGCCGTAGCTGTCGCGCACGCTGGCGTTCCACGGCGTCGGCGGGTACGGGTGGTAGTTCGCAATCTTCCCTCCGCGGATCACCATGTGGTGCGACAGCACCCCCCGGACCGCCTCGGTGAACCCGCACCCGATCGCCTCCTCCGGCACCGTGAACGGCGTCCACGTCTGAGTACGGCCCGCCCGCACCTCCGCCAGCCCCTGCTCGACGAAGTACAGCGCGCACGCCGCGGCGTAGGCCTGGAAGTAGGTGCGCGCCCGGTTGCGTTCCAGCGCGTTCGACAGCGGCAGCCCGTTGTGAGTGGGAATCTTCCACTCAAGGCTCTTCTCAGGCTTCGTGGCGGTCTTCGGCAGGTTGATCTGCACGCTGTGCCCGGTCGCCCTGACGAAGCCGATGTCGACCAGCCCGGCCAGCGCGGTCGACCACAGCCTGGCGATCGGGCCGCCGCCGGTGTCCAGCGCCAGCATGTTCTGGCCGTCGAACCAGCGTGGTGACATCACCCAGCTGTACTTGTCGGTGAAGTCCCGTTTCTGCGGGTGCGGAATGGTGTGCTGGTTCCAGGGATGGCGCCCGTCGACCGGGTTGCCCAGCGGGTCGTGGGTGACGAACTTCTCCTGTCCCTCCCAGTCGTCGTAGTAGGAGCTGCCCAGCAGGATCCTGATGCCCAGGTTGATGTCGACCAGGTCGCTGGTCAGCAGCCTGCCGTCGACGATGACGCCCGGGGTGACGAACATCTTCCGCCCCCAGTCGCCCATGTTCTGGTAGGTGAAGTCGCAGTGCGCAGGGTCCTGGAAGCTGCCCCAGCAGCCCAGGAGCACCTGGCGCCTGCCGACCTCCTCGTAGCCCGGCAGCGCGGTGTAGAAGAAGTCGAACAGGTCGTCGTGCATCGGCACGACCCGCTTGAGGAACTCCACGTACCGCATCAGCCGCGACAGGTAGTCGGTGAACAGCTGCACCGTGGCCACCGTGCCGACCCCGCCGGGATACAGCGTGGAAGGATGCACGTGCCTGCCCTCCATCAGGCAGAACATCTCCCTGGTCATCCGGCTCATCTGCAGCGCCTCGCGGTAGAAGTCGCCCTCGAGCGGGTTGAGCGAGCGCATGATGTCGGCGATCGTGGCGTAGCCGTGGTCGGCGGCGTGCGGGGCCTCGGTGCGCTCGGCCATCGCCAGCACACCGGGGTTGGTCTCGGCGACCATCTTCTCGCAGTAGTCGACCCCGACCAGGTTCTCCTGGTAGATGTTGTGGTCGAACATGTACTCGGCGGCCTCGCCGAGGTTGAGGATCCACTCCCCCAGCGCGGGCGGGCGGACACCGTAGGCCATGTTCTGCGCGTACACCGAGCAGGTGGCGTGGTTGTCGCCGCAGATCCCGCAGATCCGGCTGGTGATGAAGTGCGCGTCCCTGGGGTCCTTGCCCTTCATGAAGATGCTGTAGCCGCGGAAGATCGACGAGGTGCTGTAGCACTCGGCGACCCGCCGCTGCTTGAAGTCGATCTTGGCGTAAATGCCCAGACTGCCCACGATCCTGGTGATCGGATCCCAGGCCATCTCCACCAGTTCGCTGTCCTGCGGTCTCTCGCCGGTCTGCGCCGAGCTGGTCCGCGTCGAGCTGGACCTGCCGGTGCCCGGTTTCGCCGAGCCGCCCTGATGTGGTGTCGTCGTCATGTCAGCCCCGTCGTCTCAGCCCGCCTCCGCGGCAGGCCTGCCCTCGCCGGCCCCGTTCCGCCGGCGTTCCGTCGGCGTCCTGTCTGCACTTGCTCACCAGGGCGCCCGGTAGCCGGTCAGCAGCTCACGGCCCCGCTTGCGCCATTTCGGCTCCTTGTCCACCGTCTTGAGGGTGATGGAGCGCAACGTCCGAATCACCCCGCCGTAGGCCGTACTGGCCGCCGAGGAGATCCGCGCCCCGGGCGGCTCGTCCATGAACGGCATGAACTTGTCGGGGAATCCCGGCATCGTGCACGCGATGCAGATGCCGCCCACGTTCGGGCAGCCTCCGATCCCGTTCATCCACCCCCGCTTGGGTACGTTGCACTTCACCACCGGCCCCCAGCAGCCGATCTTCACCAGGCACTTCGGTGACCCGTACTCGGTGGCGAACTGCCCCTGCTCGTAGTACCCGGCCCGGTCGCACCCCTCGTGGACCGTCTGTCCGAAAAGCCAGGTGGGACGCAGCGCCTCGTCCAGCGGGATCATCGGGGCCTGCCCCGCCACCTGGTAGAGCAGGTACACGATCGTCTCCGACAGGTTGTCCGGCTGGATCGGGCAGCCGGGAACGTTCACGATCGGCAGCCCGGCCTTCGAGCGCCACTCCCAGCCCAGGTAGTCCGCCACCCCCATGGCCCCGGTCGGGTTGCCCGCCATCGCGTGGATCCCGCCGTAGGTCGCGCACGTGCCGGCCGCCAGCACCGCCGTCGCCTTCGGCGCCAGCCGGTCCAGCCACTGGCTCGTCGTCATCGGCTGCCCGGTGGCCGGATCGTTGCCGAACCCGCACCAGTAGCCCTCCTGCTTGATCCCCTCGTTCGGGATCGATCCCTCGACCACCAGCACGAACGGCTCGAGCTCACCCCGATCGGCCTTGAAGAACCACTCGATGAACACGTCCGCCCCCTGCACGGGACCGGACTCGAAGTCGATCAGCGGCCAGTGCACCGCGACCTTCGGCAGCCCCGGCAGCGCGCCCAGCACGATCTCCTCGATGCTCGGCTGGCTCGCCGCCGTCAAGGCCACGGAATCACCGTCACAGCTCAGCCCCGCGTTGATCCAGAGAATGTGGACGACCGGCTCTTCCTGTGCTTCTGAAGTGGTCTCTTTCGACCCGGTCGGTGTGGTCATTGCGCCTCACCACCTTCGCGGGCCCCCTGCCCGCCGTCGGAGGAGTGCTTTCAGCTTTCAGTTGGAGCGCGACACGGGCTTGCCGGGTGCGCCGTGCCGTACGAGCGCGTTCTGGGTGAGCTCCCACAGCACGTGGTAGACAGTGGTCTGGGCTTCCTGGATGCGGTGCACCGACGTCGACGGCACCACGAACAGGTGGTCGATGGTGCCCAGTTCGGCCATCTGGCCGCCGTCGTAACCCGCCAGCCCGACCGTGATCATTCCTCGCCGGTCCGCCTCCTCGAAGGCGGCGATGAGGTTGCGCGAGTTGCCGCTCGTCGACAGCCCGAGCGCGATGTCCCCCGCGCGCCCGGCCGCGGCCAGTTGCCGGGCGAACACCACCTCGAAGCCGATGTCGTTCGACAGCGCCGTCACCACCGCGACGTCCGCGGTGAGGGCGAAGGCGGGCAGCGGCACGGCGGCATTCCCGTCGCCGAGGAACCCGGGGTTGAGGAACAGGGTCACCACGTCCTGCGCGTCGGTCGCGCTGCCGCCGTTGCCGAAGGCGAACAGCCGCGCCCCCCTGGCGAAGGCCTCCGCCATGACCTCGGCACAGGCGGTGATCCGGTCGCCGTCGCGCTCGAGCACGGTCTGGCGCAGGGTGACGATCTCGCCCGCCTTCTCCACGGTCGACCCGCGCACCGCCCTCAGTACGGCCTCCAGGTCCGTCGAACCCGCGTAGAGGAACGGGTACAGCGACTCGACGGAGCCGTCCGGGGTGCTCACGTGGTCACCCCCTTGACCACGGCGATGGCCTCCCTGGCGTGCACCAGGACGATGTCACCGACCTGGGCGTCGACCAGAGCGACGCTGACCTCCTCCGTGCCCCGCCCGGTGTCGACCACGGCGAGCCCCGCCTCGAGCAGCCGCACCACCCTCATCGGCACTGCCTCGTCGGAGCAGGTCACGCACACGTCTTCGTGACACGGGCCCGCGATCGGGACCTCGTTTCCGCCTGCCCGCTCCCTGCCGGTCATGCGACCACCTGGGGATCGAGCACGCCGGGCTGCTCGAAGAACACGTGCACCAGCTCCCAGAGGATGTGGTAGGTCGTGACGTGCACCTCCTTGACGATGCGGGGGTCGCCGGAGCGGGCGACGAGCACGTGGTCGACCGCGACGCTCCGCATGATCTCCCCGCCGTCCCCCCCGACGAGCGCCAGAGTGAGCAGGCCGAGTTCCTTTGCGGTCTCCAGGGCTCTGAGCACATTGACGCAGTCGCCGTACGCGGAGACGCCGAGCGCGATGTCGTCGTGCACGGCCAGATGGCGCAACTGGTGGGCGAAGACCTGGTCGGCTCCCACGGCCGCGGCGATCCCGGTGACGGTCGCGACGTCGTTCGTCAGGGAGAAGGACGGGAGCGCGCGTTTGCCGACGATCACCGGGTGGACGAACTCGACCGCGATGTGCTGGGCGTCCGTCGCCGCCTCCCCGTTGCCGAAGACGATGAGCCTGCCGCCGCTGTGAAATCGCGTCGCCATGGCATGACAGGCTCTCGCCACCCGCTCGGCCTCCTCGGCCAGGCCGCGGGCAGGCCCCACACGACGTGCGAAGACTTCCTGGGCGGAGACCAAGGCCGTCTGGTCCATGGCGGACCTCTTCCCTCGTGTCGGACGTCGTCCCTGTCTATCGACCGTACGACCGGGCAGGCGGGCCGAGAGAAAACAGCGCTCGGGGATTTCGCAAAAAATCACCAGGGATGTCCGGGCCCGCCCTCAGCGGGCCGGGCGGATCTCACGAAGGGGCCCCTCGGGCATGGATTCGGGCATGGATTCGGGCATGGTCTCCGCCTCGGCGGCGGCCGCCACGTTGCGCGGCATCCTGCCGAAGATCAGGCTGTGGAAGGGCGAGATGGACCACCAGTAGAGGTGGCCCGCCAGCCCGCGGGGGTGGAAGACGGCGCGCTGGCGGTAGAGAGTGCCGTCCTGGTCGTGCTCCACACTCAGCTCGAGCCAGGCGAGACCGGGCAGGCGCATCTCCGCGCGCAGCCGGAGCAGCCGTCCCGGCTCGACCTCCTCGACCCGCCAGAAGTCGACCGAGTCGCCGACGCGCAGGTGCCGCTGGTCACGGCGTCCCCGGCGCAGTCCCACTCCCCCGACCAGGCGGTCGAGGATGCCACGGGCTCGCCAGGCGACGGGCAGGGAGTACCAGCCCCGCTCGCCGCCGATCGACTCGATCACCGTCCAGAGCGCCCCCGGGGAGGCCTTGACCCGGCGAGCCCGGCTGTCGACGTAAAGGCTGCCTCCCGCCCAGTCGGGGTCGGTCGGCAGCGGGTCGCTGGGCGCCCCCGGGGTCGAGGCGGAGGACCAGCGGGTGACGACCTTCGCCTCCTTGATCCGCTGCAGGGCGAGCGCCACGGAGTCACCGAAGCCGATCAGGCCCTCCGGCGGGTCGGGAACGTACCGGGCGACGTCGTGTTCGTGGCAGACGGCCTCGTTTCGCAGCGACTCGACCAGAGGCCTGGCGATGCTCGCGGGGACCGGGGTGACCAGGCCGACCCAGTGGCTCGAAAGGCCGGGGCTGAGCGGCGGCACCTGGATGATGAGGCGGCGGGGCAGCCCGGCGACGGAGGCGTAGACGTGCATCATGCCGGCGTAGGTGAGCACGTCGGGGCCACCGATGTCAAAGGACCTGTTCACCTCCTGCTCGACGGTCGCCCAGCCGACCAGGTAGCGCAGGACGTCGCGGATGGCGATGGGCTGCGTCCTGGTGCGCACCCACCGCGGCGTCGTCATCACGGGAAGCCGCTCGGTGAGATGGCGCAGCATCTCGAAGGACGCGGACCCGGAGCCGATGATGACCGCCGCCCGCAGCACTACGGCGGGTACCCCGGAGTCAAGGAAGATCTGCCCGACCTCGGCGCGGGATCGCAGGTGGGGCGAGAGCCCCTCCTTCGGGGCGAGCCCCCCGAGGTAGACGACGCGGCGCACCCCGGCGTCCCCGGCCGCGGCGGCGAACGTGGCGGCGGCGCGGCGGTCGGAGGCGGCGAAATCCTTCCCTCCGCCCATGGTGTGGATGAGGTAGTAGGCCACGTCGACACCGTCGAGTGCCTTCCTCGTGCCGTCCGCGTCGGCCGCGTCAGCCTGGACGGCCTCGACCCGGCCTGCCCAGGGCTGGTCGCGCAGGCGGCCCGCCGACCTCACCATGCAGCGCACCTCGTGGCCCGCGTCCAGTAGTTCGGGCACGAGCCGCCCGCCGATGTATCCGGTCGCCCCGGTGACGAGACACTTCATCTGCCATTGTTCGTACGGCGAGCCGGAAAGGTTGCACGCTTGACGGTTCTATGACTCCTCACGGATCCCGAGAAGGATCCCCCTGGTGCGCCCGACGGGCTCGGCCTCGATGCACAGGCGTTCCATCACCTCGAGGTAGCTGTCGACGTCGTCGCGCTTCTCGAGGTAGACCGCGCTGGTGAGCTGCTCCATGTAGACCACGTCCGGCAGGTCGGGCTGGGAGAAGCGCAGGATGCTGAAGGGGCCGCCCGCCGCGGCGTGGCCGCCCACGCTGAACGGCACGATCTGGACGGTCACGTTCGGCAGTTCGAGTGCCCGCAGGATGTGGTCGATCTGGCCGCGCATCACCTCTGGCCCGCCGAGCGGGCGGCGCAGCACCGCCTCGTCGACCACGACCCACAGGTGAGGCGGATCGGGGGTGTGCAGGATCCGCTGGCGTGCCATGCGCAGCCGTACCCGCCGCTCCACCTCCTCCTCCGAGGCGCTGGGGTAGCCGAGCCGGACGACGGCCCTGGCGTACTCCTCGGTCTGGAGCAGGCCCGGCACGAACTGGACCTCGTAGTTACGGATGACGGTCGCGGACTCCTCGAGGCCGACATAGGTCTCAAACCAGCCCGGCAGGACATCGTTGTAGTTGTGCCACCATCCGGCGACGTTGGCCCGCTCGACGAGGGCCAGCAGCGCCTGACGGTCGCCGGAGTCGGTCACGCCGTACAACGTCAGCAGGTCGGCCACGTCCCTCACCCGGAAGCTGACCCTGCCGAGTTCCATGCGGCTGACCTTCGAGTGCGAGGCGCGGATGGCGTGCCCCGCTGTCTCGAGGGTGATGTGGCGCTGCTCGCGGAGACGGCGAAGCTGGGCGCCCAGCACGATCCTGAGCACCGTCGAACTTCCTCGCGGCATGACCATGGAGGTCGGCGGGGCCGGCTCGCCCTCGGCGTGAGGTGTGATCATCTAGTAGTCCTTCGAGCACAAAACGCGAGCCCCCGCCCACTCTTTGTGGCGATCGCGAGCCTTCACGGTACTCTCGTCAAGCCCCGCAGGCCACCCAGAATTTTATTCCTCAGTCAACCGTGACGATCAGGTCGTCGAAGTCGCCTTCCTTGACACCCTGGACGAAGGCGTCAAGCTCGCGGGGCGTGTAGATCAGGGCGGGACCACGGGGATCCCGTGAGTTGCGGATCGCCACCCCACCGCCAGGCAGGGCGGCCATCTCCACACAGTTGCCGCTGGGGTTGCTGAAGTGGCTCTTACGCCAGACGACTCCGTCCAGCAGGGCGGCTGACATGCCGTTGTACAGCTGACTCATCCTCGCCTCTCACCTGTTCAGGGAGGGAAACACTTGTACGATCATACGGCTTTGTGCAGATGCACGTGCATCTGTACTTGCCTATGCACATCACGCCGTGCAAGATGACTAGACGGATTGCCCTCGTAACGCGATCGCCACGCCTCCCCAAGGTCGCAGATGACTGCTCGCCAAAGACATCAAGCCACATCCATCGGGACAGAGATCGGTGGGTGGGAACGGTGGTTGTCAATGCTTGATCACGTGCTCCCGCCGAGCGGCCTGCCGCCGTGGACGGACGGAGGCGGCTACACGGGCCATCTCCAGATGGCCGCGCGCAGCCTTCGCCATGATCCCTGTGCGGCACGGACGGCTCGCGAATTCACCTCGACCGCCCTGCGCGCGTGGAAGCTCGACCCCCTGATCGACGACACCGGCGTCGTCGTCTCCGAACTGGTGACCAACGCCGTGCGTCACGGCATCCGGGGGGTGGTCGACACCCGCCGCCCGCAGGAGGTCAGGATCATCCTCTGCTGCACCGAGAGTTCGGTGCTGTGCGCGGTCACCGATCCGAGCGACCAGGGACCGAGCCTACGCGAGCCCGACTACGAGGCGGAGAGCGGGCGTGGACTGCAGGTCATCCAGGGGATCAGCGAGATGTGGGGCTGGGCTCCGCTGGCCAGCCGCGGCAAGGCCGTGTGGGCGGCTTTCGCGCTCCCCTCGAAATCCGCGCGGCGCCTGGAGTCCTGCTACTGACGCCCGCCAACGCCCCCGGGACCGCCCCCAACCGCGGGCGATGCTCTCAGGACCCGAAAGAAGAACGCCCATAAATACCCTTTAAGTGCGCCAAAGAGAGCATATCGCGCAACAAATATTGAATAGTTATCACTTTTCTCTATTGCCAGGGAGTCGACGTCTACCAATGGACGCCTCGGTTCTTTAGTCTCACAGGCAACCGAGGAGGTGACACATGAGCGACTCGGCCAGACGGCCACCGGCAGGTCTGGACACGAGCGTGCCGAACGTCGCGCGGATGAACGACTACTTCCTCGGCGGCAAGGACAACTTCGCCGCCGACCGCAGGGCCGCAGAGCAGGTTCTGGCCGTCGCCCCGGAGATCAGGATGATGGCGAGGGAACGGCAGGCCTTCCTCGGCCGGACGGTCGGATACCTCATCGGGCAGGGCATCGACCAGTTCCTCGTGCTGGGGTCGGGACTTCCCACCCGCCGCAACGTCCACGAGGTCGCCCAGGCCCTGCTGCCCGGCGCCCGCGTGGCCTACGTCGCCGACGACCCGGTCGTGCTCTCCCACAGCCGGGCACTGCTCGCAACGAACTCCGACACCACCGTCGTCAGCGGCCACGCGCTCCGGCCGGACGAGGTGCTCACCGATCCCGGACTTCTGCGGCTGGTCGACCTGAACCGTCCCGTGGCCGCGCTGCTCCCCCACGTGCTCCAGTTCACCCCGGACGAGGACGACCCTCTCAAGAGCCTGGCCCTGCTGCGTGACTCGGTGGTGGCCGGAAGCCACTTCGTCATCGCCCACGCGGTCTTCGACACCCGCCCCGACGCGGCCGAGCCGCTCGTGGCCATCTACCGGCAGATCCTCGGCAGGAACGAGGGCTCCTCGCGCACGCGCAAGCAGGTGCTGCGCTTCTTCGACGGGCTGGACCTGGTCGATCCCGGGCTCGTCTACCTCCGCCACTGGCATCCGGAGAACCCGCTCACCACCCGGGGACCGGAGAAAACGTGGACGGTGGGCGGGGTCGGCCGCAAACCCGCCGGCTGAGGCGTCCGCCCCGCCCTCCCATACCGTCCGCGCCGCCCTCGGACCGGGGCGGCGGCCATGCCCCGGCGCGAGCCGTCATGAGGGGCACCGGCGGCTGGCACCCCTCAGCCGGTCGTCCGCCGGTCACTGCGGCGGGACGAGCACCTTGTCGATGATGTAGACGACGGCGTTCGCCGTCTGCAGGTTGCCACAGATGACCTTGGCATCGTTGACCTTGTACTCCCCGTTCTCCTCCTTGACGGTCAGCTTGCCGCCCTCAAGCGTCTCCAGCGTCCCGTTCTGAAGCTCGGAGGGCTTCACCTTCCCGGAGACGACGTGGTAGGCGAGGACCTTCTTCAGCAGGGCGGTGTCCGACTTGAGCTTCTCCTTGACCTCCTGCGGAACCTCGGAGAACGCCTCGTTGGTCGGCGCGAACACCGTGATGCCGTCGGCGGAGTTCAGCTGGTCGGCCAGCGCGGACCGCTTGAGAGCCTCGACCAGCTGGGACAGTTTCGGATTCTGGGACACCGCGGCGACGAGGCGCTCCTTGGCCATGGCGACGGCGCTGCCCGGCCCGGTCTCGGGAAGCTTCCTGCAGCCGGGGCCGAAGGGCTGGGCCATCCCGCCCTCGGACGGCGCCTCAGAGGGCGCCTCCGACGGAGCGCTGGACATGTTCTCCGAGGGCGCGCCCGACGGCTCGTTGGACATCATGTCGGACGGTTCCGGCGTGGGCGAGAAGGTGAGGACGGAACTCGTGGCGGTCGCCTGAGCCGCCACCGGGAAGGCGGCCAAGGCCACCGCGGCGAGAGCGGCTGCGAGAAGAGACTTCTTCTTCACGTTGATCTCCTTGATTGGACGGATGGGCCGCCCGGGCCCGCCGGACGGGTCCCGCCGCCTCATCGATCTGTTCGTAGATCAATGCCCTCTACTTTCGTGATAAATGCCCCACAGAATTAATCTTGACCACATATCTCCCAGAAGCACCCAATCGTCACATGACCATGACACATCCCCGTACAGCAGGCCATAAGCATGTAGATCATGATCAATCCACAGATCACCATCTATAAGGTCGCCATCAGCAGTCGGGCCGGGCAGCCAGGAGCCCCCTGGCCGCCCGGCCCCTTCACCATCCGCGCGAACGACGCCGTCGCCGGTGTTCTCTGAGCCGTCCTACGGCCCTGGACGACGAGACACCCCGTTTCCCGGGGCGAGTCACCGGCGCTTACCTCCGGGATCAAGCGCGCCGTACGGCTCCCGTGTTCACCGTGATCTCTCCGCCGAGCCGGAACCCTCCGGAGAGCTTGAGGTCGTCCCCGCTCCAGAACCTGCCCGGGTCGTACCAGTTCGGCCTGCGGCCTCCAGGCAGCAGCCCCATGGCCTCGTAGGTGACGGCGACGACCTCGGCGCAGTAGGCGCTCTCCAGCGCGCTCTCCTCCGCGCCTCTTTTGAAGATCCTCGGCACCCTGCCGCGCATCCACCGCCCCGCGAGCCTGGCCGTCGAGGGGAACGGCGTGCCGTCGAGACGGGCGACGGTGCGCAGCACCGCGTCCTCCATCTCCCCGGTGACCTGGGGGTCGAGCTGGCGCAGCCAGGCGCGCTGGCCGTACCTGGTGGCCCAGACGCAGACCGCCTCGCGCAGGTCGTGGAGCTGGACCCCGCGCTGGTTGGTTCCCGACCATAGGTCAGGCAGGGACCTGCCGAGTTCGGCATGCCACATCAACGGCGGCATGTCGTCGATGACGACGGACATGCCGACGTGGTTGACAGGGCTGTTCGTCATGGTCTGGATGGCCCGATCCGGCACGGTACGGCCGCGGAACAGCCACACGTCGCCGGTACGGGTCAGATCGACTGCCTCATCGAGGCTGATGCTCTTGCCGGGCATTTCTGTAGCCTAGGCACATGAGGTGGTGGAAGATACTCGGTCTTGCGGGTGTGGCGGGCGTCGCGGCGACCGGAGTGGTGATCGCCAGGGCCGAGCGGCGACGGCAGGCCTACACCCCGGAGGAGATCAGGACCCGCCTCCGCGCCCGTCTCGAGGAGGGCACGGGCGGCCCCGAGGGCGATGCGCCCGCAGTGGACCAGGCCGGACGAGTCTGAAGGGCGACCCGGGACCGCCGGGGTCCTCTCCGCGACCGGAGCGGAGCGCCCTCCGCCGCAGTTCCGTGCCTAGGGTGTAATTCATGACTTTTCCGTGCACGACCGGCCCATAACCTCCCCACGAATACAAGCCGGGCGAGAAGGTGGATGTAATCGCCGATCCCCGACGAGATGTGGAGGAAGACGTGACACCAGAGGTACCCGGCGGGAAGCAGGGAATCATGACTCTGGAGATCAGCGACAGAGCACCGCTCGAGCTCCTGCCGTTCCTGCGCGAAAGCGCCGACAGGCTGCTCGAGGACGCCGGGAGGCTGCGGGAGGCGGAGTTCCGCGCTCCGTCGCGGCTGCCCGGCTGGTCACGGGCGCACGTGATCGCCCACCTCGCGGGCAGCGCGGAAGCCCGTTTCAGGCTGCTGGTGGCCGCGCGGACCGGCCTGCCCATCCCGCGCTATCCCGACGAGCAGTACCGGGCCGAGCAGGCGGACAAGGCTGCCGGTGACCCGGCCGCCGACCTCCTGAACCGGCTGCGCTCCTCGACCGCCGAGGTGCTGACCGCGATCCACGACCATCCCCGGGCCGCGTGGCATCGCCCCGTCCGCTGGCTGGACGGCTCGGAGCATCACGTGCACGAGGTCGTCTCAAGCATGTTGCAGGAGCTGGAGATCCACCATGTGGACCTGGACACGGGCTACACGCCGGACGACTGGCCCGGGTGGTTCGCCGCCGACGAGTGCCGCAGGGTGGTCGCGGACCTCGCGAAACGGGACGACATCCCGGGGATGCGGATAAGGGCGACCGACGAGGAGATCCATCACGACTTCGGTCCCGGCCCGCTCGTGACGGGCCGGAGCCGGGCACTGCTGGCCTGGCTGACCGGCAGGAGCGACGGCGCGGGGCTCACGGTCACCCCGGCGGGCCCGCTGCCCGAGCCTCCGCCCTGGCGGCGGTGACGACAGCACCCTGGCGGCGGCACCACGCGGCATCCCACGAGACTCGCTACCCGGCATCCCCTCATTCAGGGTAAATACCGTTAGCGGGAATGACTTGAGGAGATGACGATGACGCATGATCGTGCGGGGCAGCCTGCCCAGCCATCCGACCTGGTCGACGTGGCCCGTCTGGTGACCGCCTACTACGCGCTGCGCCCCGATCCCGGGGAGACGGGCCAGCGGGTGGCCTTCGGCACCTCGGGCCATCGCGGCTCGTCCCTGAACAGCGCCTTCAACGAGGATCACATCCTCGCCACCAGCCAGGCCATCGTTGAGTACCGCGCGGCGCAGGGGGTCGACGGCCCGCTGTTCCTCGGTGTGGACAGCCACGCGCTGTCCGAGCCCGCGCGGGTCTCTGCGCTGGAGGTGTTCGCGGCCAACGGAGTGCGGGTTCTGATCGACAGCCGTGACGGCTACACGCCGACACCGGCGGTCTCGCATGCGATCCTCACCCACAACCGGGCGGGTGCCGCGGGCACGGCGGACGGAGTGGTCGTGACCCCCTCGCACAACCCGCCCGGTGACGGGGGTTTCAAGTACAACCCGCCGAACGGCGGCCCCGCGGACACCGGCGCCACGTCATGGATCCAGGACAGGGCGAACGCCCTGATCGCGGACGGCCTGAAGGAGGTCAGGCGAATCCCCTACACCAGGGCGCTGGCCGCCGAGACGACGGGCCGTTACGACTTTCTCTCGGCCTACGTCGACGACCTGCCCTCCGTGCTGGACATCGCCGCGATCAGGGAGGCGGGGGTACGCGTCGGCGCGGACCCGCTGGGCGGGGCGAGCGTCGCCTACTGGGCCGAGATCGCGGAACGACACCGTCTCGACCTGACGGTGGTGAACCCGCTGACCGACCCGACCTGGCGTTTCATGACGCTGGACTGGGACGGCAAGATCCGGATGGACTGCTCCTCGCCGTACGCGATGGCCTCGCTCATCTCCGGCCGCGACGCCTTCGACGTCTCGACGGGCAACGACGCCGACGCCGACCGGCACGGCATCGTCACTCCGGACGGCGGCCTGATGAACCCCAACCACTACCTCGCCGTGGCGATCTCTTACCTTTACAGCCATCGGCCGGAATGGCCCGCGGACGCGGGCGTCGGCAAGACCATGGTGAGCAGCGGCATGATCGACCGGGTGACCGCCGACCTGGGCAGGCGGCTGTTCGAGGTTCCCGTCGGGTTCAAGTGGTTCGTGCCGGGGCTGCTCGACGGCTCACTGGGATTCGGCGGCGAGGAGAGCGCGGGAGCATCGTTCCTGCGCCGTGACGGCTCGGTGTGGACCACCGACAAGGACGGCATGATCCTGGCCCTGTTGGCCGCGGAGATCATCGCGACCACGGAGCGCTCGCCGAGCGAGCACTACGCCGATCTGGTGTCCAGGTTCGGCGACCCGGCCTACGCCAGGGTCGACGCCCCGGCGACCCGAGAGCAGAAGGCGGTGCTCGGCAAGCTCTCCGCGGAGCAGGTCACCGCGAAAACGCTCGCGGGAGAACCGATCACGGCGGTTCTCACCACGGCGCCGGGCAACGGGGCCGCCCTCGGCGGTGTCAAGGTCTCGACGGACAGCGCCTGGTTCGCCGCCCGCCCCTCGGGCACCGAGGACGTCTACAAGATCTACGCCGAGTCCTTCAAGGGGCCGGAACACCTCGCGCAGGTACAGGAGGCGGCCAGGAACCTGGTGTCGGAGACGCTCGGCTGAGCGGTCCTGGCCCCCGGGAGGACATTCCCCCGCCTCCTCTTCGCCTGCCGGGGCGCCGTCGGCTGAGACACCGTCAACGGAGACACCGTCAGTCGAGGCGCCGCCACTTGAGACGGCGCCACCAGCGGACCCCGACCCACAGACCCGCGGCGACGCCAAACAGGACAGCCAGGACGTACACGCCCCTGGTCGAGGCGTCGGAGACATAGCCGTTGCCCCCGACGAGGACCGCCATGACCACTCCGCTCAGGAAGCAGACCACGGTTGCGGCGGCGAGGCCAAGCGCACAGGACTTCAGCGCGCGCCCGAGGAAGCCGGTGCGCTTCCCGGGCCGCGCCATCACGGACATCAGCCGCTCGACGACCTCGAAATGGCGGTTTCCCACGCCGATCGGCCAGCCGTGCTCGGGCGTGGTGGTG
>NZ_JBFBCE010000046.1:64523-74003 GCF_040689595.1 Streptosporangium sp. NPDC051023
GCACTACCGCGCGCCCCCGAGCAAGCGGGTGCGCTACCGGGGCCGCGCAAACCCGCAAATCCCCCCCCCGCCCACCCCCTGGGGGTCGTCGTCGAGCAGGCCTGCGGCGAACTCGGTGACGGGCCTGTCCTGCCCCGGCTCGCTCAGGTAGATCCACTGACGCCCCTCGAGGAAGAGCGCGGCGTCACTCGCCCCGGGAAGATGCAGCCGAAGGAACGGCGTGCCCTCGGGGAAGCGTCTGAGCCGATGCCGGACCACCGGCGCGCTCACGTCGAGTGCCGTCCCCAGCGCTCGCAGCGCCCGCTCCTCGTCCAGGTCATCCACCGCAGGACTCCCTCCCCTCTCCATCTTCGTACGGCGCCGCACCACAGTTGCCCCCAGGGGTCAGCCATGAAATGGATGTTTTTCAAGAAATGCGATCATTCATCTATGAGCGACCAGGTCATACTCCTCGGAAGCGGCGCCGTCGGGGCGAACACCGCCTGTCATCTGAGGCGTCAGGGCGTAGCGGTGACCGTGGAGGGCGCCGGGCTCGCCGCCGCGGCGCTCGCCCTCGGTCAGGCTCCTCCCTGGACGTGACCCCCTACTCCCCCGGCAGGACGCCCAGTGCGGGGGCGAGCTCGGTGAGCTGATCGACGGCGCCGCTCAGGTCAGCGGGAAGCGGCTGGAGGGCGACGTGATCCGCCCCCGCGTCGAGGTGGGCCCTGACCCGTCCCGCGACGGTCTCCACGTCTCCCCAGGCGACGATCGCGTCGACCAGCCGGTCGCTGCCGCCACCCGCGAAGTCCTCGTCGCCGTAGCCGAGGTGACGCAGGTTGTTGACGTAGTTGGGAAGCTGGAGGTAGAGAGCCATGTGCGCGCGGGCGATCTCCCTGGCCCTGGCCGGGTCGGTCTCCAGGACCACCGCCTGCTCGGGGGCGAGGGTGGGGCCGTCACCGAGGATCTCGCGGGCGAGCACGGTGTGCTCCGGCGGCACGAAGTACGGGTGGGCGCCGTCCGCCCTGTCCCTGGCCAGCTCCAGCATCCGAGGCCGCAACGCGGCGAGCAGTCGCGGCGTGCGCGAATCACCGGAGAACGGCAGGTCGCCCGCGACGGCGTCCATGGCGTCGAGATACTCGGCCATCGCGGCCAGGGGACGCGCGTAGTCGTGACCGCGTCGGGAGACGAGGGGCGCGTGGCTCACCCCGACGCCGAGGACGAATCTCCCCGGGTAGGCCTCGCCGTACGCCTCCGCCCCCGCCGCCATGGCGGTCGCGTCGCGCACCCAGATGTTGGCGATACCGGTGCCGACCGCGACACGCTCGGTCGCGGCGAGCAGGATGCCCGCTGTGGTGAACGCCTCCCTGGTTCCCGGCGCCTCGCCGAACCAGAGGGCGCCGTAACCGAGCTTCTCGATCTCCGCCGCCGCCTGCCGTACGGGTCCGGCGTGAGCCCTGCCGAACAGAGGATGCCACACACCGATCCGGCCAATGCCCATGGATGTCTCCGATCCAGCCTCGTCGAACCGCAGGGGACCTCTTCCCGGCCCCCTGACCAGCGCCCGCGTCCCCGTCCACGAAGAACAAGAACGCGGGTGATCCGATCATCCCACTTCTATGCGGGGGATTTGGCCATCGAGGGCACGCACAGCTCCTCCAGCACCGGGCGAAGCCGATCGCGGAACTCGTGGTCGACGATCCTGCCCGCGGAGTCGAACTGGTCAAGTGCCGGAGAGACGACCAGGTCGGCGCCGTACACGAGCGCGCCCGCCGAGGCGAGGGCCCTGCGCAGCTCGGTCTGCGTCCACATCGCCTCGTGGGCGCGCAGGCAGGCGGTCATCACGACGACCGGCTTGCCCACCAGGACCGCGCCCCCGCGCCGTGAGGAGACCCAGTCGAGCACGTGGCACAGCTCCACCGGCAGGACGCTGTGCGCGGGCGCCGCTATCAGCATGCCGTTCACGCCGGAGAGCGTGTGGCACAGCCGGTCTATCTTCGGCGGGAGCGGGCCGTCCGACAGCGGCGGCACGCCGTCGAGACCGTCCCAGATCTCGACCTCGACGGACGCGGGCAGCTCACGCACCGCCGCCTCGAGCAACCTGTGGATGTACGCCCCCGGGTGAAGGCTGCCCGCGATTCCAATGATTTTCATCCCGACCCCATCTCTGTCGCGACGTCGCGACGCTTCGAGCGGAACCCACGGCCCGGGCATGCGGACGCGGCCCGCGGAGCCGCTGCCGCCGGGCTTCACGCTCCACCACATCCGGCGCCTTGCCCGGGGACAGCGGCGACGAACATCACCGCGCGTACCGATCGCGCATGAAACAGCGATTTCTTCACCAATTCGGCGGGCACCGAGGGAACCGGCCGCGCCGCGGGAGATGATCTGCGCATGGAGTGCGTGTGACGAGGCTGGTCATCGGCGTCGACGGCGGCGGGACGAGCACCCGCTGTGTGCTGGCGACCGAGTCGGGCGAGGTCGTGGGACGGGGGTACGGCGGCGCGGCGAACGCGCTCTCGGCCACCGATCCCGGAGGAAGCCTGCGCGCGGCGCTGCTGGCCGCGCTCGGCGGCCTCGATCCGGCGCGGGTCGCCGGCGGGGTTCTCGGGCTGGCAGGCGCGGACTCGGCGCCCGAGCGAGCCGAGGCGGTCGCCGCGGAGGCGTGGTGTGCCACCGGCCTGGCCGGGCGCCCCGAGGTCGTCCCGGACATGCTCGTCGCCTTCGCCGGAGCGACCCGGGAGCCGTCGGGAGCGGTCCTGGTCGCGGGCACGGGGGCGGTGGCCGCGCGGATCGAGGACAGGCGGGTGGTCCGCAGGGCCGACGGGTACGGCTGGCTGCTCGGTGACGAGGGGTCGGGCGCGTGGATCGGGCTGCGGGCCGTACGGGCGGCGCTGGCCTCCCTCGACGGGCGGGCGGGGCCCACGGCGCTGTGCGAGGCCGTCCTTGGGGACCCGGCCCCCCGCGACGCGTCGATCCGGTGGATCGTGGGCGCGGTCGGCGCGGGTGTCGCCGAGGACGGCCCC
The DNA here is from genome assembly GCF_040689595.1 of Streptosporangium sp. NPDC051023. Lineage (NCBI taxonomy): Bacteria > Bacillati > Actinomycetota > Actinomycetes > Streptosporangiales > Streptosporangiaceae > Streptosporangium > Streptosporangium sp. NPDC051023. Next base: position 67,526 of record NZ_JBFBCE010000046.1, read on the forward strand.
TCGTGGCTGGCACGGCTCGCGCCCGCGGTCGAGAGCGCGGCGAGGGCGGGCGACGAGACGGCGGCGGAGATCCTCCGCGAGGCCGCGCTGCGGCTCACCCGGACCGTCCTGTCGCTGGGCCCCGGCCCGGGACCGCTGGTGCTGGCGGGTTCCCTGCTCACCGGGCCGACCCTGCTGGCCGCGAGGGTCCGCGCCGGGCTACCCGGCACCGTGGTCACCGCCCGCGACGGCGCGGCCGGGGCGGCTGCGCTCGCGCTGCACGCCCTCAGCCCCCGCGCCTGCGCCGCGCACCTGCGCCTGATCGCCAGGGACGACGGTCCGGCCCGCGCCTGACCGCTGGGAAACGGCACTCCGGAGAAGGAGCCGCGCCGCACGCGCGCCCGGCCGCGGGCGGCGCGGCCGGGCTCGCGGGATCCGCCCGGTCACGACCTCGTGTCACGGAAGGTCACAGGAGGTCACAGGAGGTCACAGTGGCTTTCCCGGTCTTTACCCTGGACGCCGCCCAGGCCAATAGGCTTGATCCCGACAACAAGAAGGTGCCCGCCATGAACGCCCAAGATGGCCCCACTCCCGTGAACCCGGTGTCAACGGTGAGGGCGGTCCTGCCCTCTCTCACTCCCGCGGCACAGGCCATCGCCCGCCTCATCCTGGACGACCCCGCGATGGTGGCCCGCAGCACCATCACCGAGTTCAGCGCGATTTCCGGGACGAGCGAGGCGACGATCGTGCGCACCGCGAGGACACTCGGGTTCGCGGGCTACTCCCACCTGCGCTTCGCCCTGGCCGCCGCGGTTGCCAGGGAGACGCAGCAACGGCTGGTCCCCGGCGACCTGGGCCCGGACGACCCGCTCACCGACGTGATCGCGAAGGTGGCCAGGGCGGAGTCGGAGGCGCTGGCCGACACCGCGGCGCAACTCGACCCCGACCGGCTCGGCGCGGTCGTCGAAGCCGTCGCGGGTGCCCGCAGAGTCGACGTCTACGGGGTCGGCGCCTCCGGCCTCGTGGCGGCCGACATGGCGCAGAAGCTGATGCGGATCGGCCTGTGCAGCCATTCCTTCACCGACGCGCACCTCGCGCTGACCAGCGCGACGCTGCTACGGCCCGGCGACGTCGCGGCCGGGGTGAGCTGCGGCGGCGAGACTCCCGACGTGCTGGCCCTCCTGAAGGCCGCGCGCAAGGCGGGCGCGACCACGGTGGCGATCACCAACAACCCGCGTTCCTCGCTGGCCGGGCTCGCCGAGCACGTCCTGGTCTCCGCAGGCAGGGAGACGGTGTTCCGCCCCGGCGCGCTGGCCAGCCGGATCAGTCAGCTCCTGATCGTGGACTGTGTCTTCATCGGCGTCGCACAGCGCACGTTCGACGCCTCGGAGGCGGCGCTGCGGGCAACCGGGGAAACGCTCGGCGAGTTCCTCGCGGACACGCGCCGCCGCGGCAGGTGACCCCGCGTTTCCCCGCGGGGAACGCCCGTGATGAGGCGGAGGACCGCGGACCGGACGGGCACGGGGGCACAGACGCACCGTCCGCGGCCTTTCCTCAGGGCGTGCCCTCCATGGCCTTCTCCGCCGCCTGACGCAGGACGTCGACCATGGCCGTCACCCCGTCGGGCTGGTAAACGAGCAGCAGATGACGTTCCTGTCCCGTCTTGCCGTCGATCGCGGCGATCCGCTGCACGACCACGTGAGCGCCGTCCGCGCCGTCGCCGTCCGGTGTGCTCATGGTGGCGATCCCGATGTCCACCTGTCGGGCGAAGAGCTCCTCAAGCTCGATAGCCATGTCTGTGACGTTACGCGGCGGCTCGGAAGCGTCACAGCCTGCCCGAGTCAAGGGTGTGTCCGGCATTCTTTGTGCCGGGGCCGTACGGTCCGGGGGACGGCGCAGACCCCGCGCGGCTCAGGCTTCTCGCGCGTCTCCCGGGGCTCGCCGCGCCGCCTCCAGGCTGTCACCGTGACGTTTCAGCAGCGCCAGGGCGTCGCCGGGGCCGAGCCCCTGCTCGATCATCAGGACCGCGACCTTCACGCGCCACCCGGCCGCCTCGAGCGCGGAGCGGACCGCCGACGGACTCGCGCCGGTGATGTCGCCGACCATCCGCGCAGCCCTGCCCGCCAGCTTGGAGTTCGTCACCGGCATCTCGACCATGCTGTTGCCGTGGGTCCGGCCCAGTCTGACCATCGCGATGGTGGAGATCATGTTGAGGACCAGCTTCTGCGCGGTCCCCGCCTTGAGCCGGGTCGAGCCCGCCACCACCTCGGGGCCGACGAGCACCTCTATCGGGTGCAGCGCGGCTCCGGAGAGCGGGGTTCCCGCGTTGCAGGACAGCGCCACGGTCAACGCCCCGCGACGGCCCGCCTCGGCGAGCGCGCCGAGGACGAACGGAGTCCTGCCGCTGGCGGAGATCCCGACCACTGAGTCGAGCGCGCCGACCTGCCTGCCGGCGATCGCGGCCGCGCCCGCGGCGGCGTCGTCCTCCGCGCCCTCGACAGCGCGGGTCAGCGCGACCTCGCCACCCGCGATGACGCCCTGAACCAGCTCGGGGGCCGTGCCGAAGGTCGGCGGGCACTCGGAGGCATCCAGCACTGCCAGCCTGCCCGACGTGCCGGCACCGGCGTAGAACAGACGGCCCCCCGCCCCCATCCTGGCAACGACGGCGTCGACCGCGGCGGAGATCTCCGGGATCGCCACGGCGACCGCCGCAGGCACCGTGGCGTCGGCGGCGTTCATCAGCCGGGCGACCTCCTCGGTGGGAAGCCGGTCGATCCGGCTGTAGCGCGGATCCCCCTGCTCGGTGGACAGGCCGGCGAGTGGATCGGTCATGTCACCCAATGGTGCTCGTTCTCCCGGTGGCTTGCCCGCAGGCGGACTTTCCTCTCGGGGGCGAGTGCCTGCCGGGCACCCCCGCCCACGGTCACCTCAGGTCCTTGCGGTAGAGCCAGAAGACCCGCTCGGCACGCGCGCCGACCGCCCTGGAGTAGAAGCCAAGCGGCCCGACCCAGGAGATCTGCGCGCTCGTCAGACCCGCTGCCCGCTGTTCGGCCAGGCAGCGGCGCAGCAGCACCCGGCCGACGCCGAGTCCCCTGGCAGCCTCGGCGACACCCATCGGACCGAACCAGGCGGGTCTGGCGCCCCACGCCGCGAAACCGAGGATCTCGCCATCGCGGGAGGCGTAGTGACAGCCGGTCGACTGCTCGGTCTCCCAGGCCCAGTTGTCGCTCCAGTGCTCCCTGACGAAGGCGAGCACGGGGCCCATGTCCGCCTGACCGGCCCTGTGCACGCTGACCCCCTTGCCCGCCAGCCTTGTGAGGTCGGGCCGTGTGGAGAGGTCCGCGGTGAGATCGGCGGTCATGTTCCAGGCGACCGTGTACCGCTCGTAGCCGAGGCTCTCCGCCAGGCAGGCCGCGGGGGTGTAGCGCACGTCGATGCCCGGCCAGGCGTAGCAGGGCGGGTTGCCCGCGAACCTGGCCTCGGCCGCCCCTTGGCCGCGAAACCAGTCCTCGGCCGCCGTGACCAGGGCACGACCTCGTCCCATGCCCTGGGACCCGGAGGCCACGGCGAGCAGGTCGACATATCCGGCGGACCCGTCTCCCCCGGAGACGGAGGCGAACAACACCCCGTCGAGGTCCCCGGTCACCAGTACCCGCCACCGGCGGCCCTGAGGAGGCCGCAGAAGCCGGGCGACGAGCGACGGCGCCTGCTCCGCGTCCAGGACGAGCGCGGCGCGGGCCGTCTCGCTGATCGCCGCCGTGTCCGCGGCGGTCGCCTCACGGATCTCCACCTGGTGACGCCTTTCCCGTGAGTACGTTCCCTTCCTTTGTACTCGCTTGTACCCCGGTTACCGGCTGCGCTCCCGCCCGTCCAGCGCCGGTGAGCAGGCAGGAAGCCCCAAGAGCATCATGTGATCTTGGGCGAATGCACGAACAAACTGTGTGTTCTTCGGGAAAGCGTACGAATTCCCCCACCCCCGACCTGTCATACCGTCGCGATAACCACGCATTGAAGGGTTGGCACGTGTCCGTTGATCTGCATCGCCGCGCCGTCGTCGCGGATACCCACAACGACCTGCTGATGGCGGTCACCGCGCGGCCGCCGCGGCGCTGGGCTTCCTTCTTCCGCGAGAGATGGCTGCCCCAGCTGCGCGACGGCGGAGTCGACATCCAGGTGCTCCCCGTCTTCATCGACGAGCGGTACCGCCCCGAGGGAGCACTCCGCGAGACGCTGCGCATGATCGAGTGCGCGCACGTCCTGTCGGAGGGCAACGCCGACGAGGTGCGGCTGTGCTTGGACGGCGACCAGATCGACCAGGCCCTCGCGGAGGGCAAGATCGCCCTCGTCCTCGCCCTGGAGAGCGCCCCCGGCGTCGACGCGAACGTGGAACTGTTCTCGACCCTGTACCGGCTCGGCGTCCGCATCGCGTCGATCGCCCACTGGGGCCGCACCCCGCTGGCCGACGGCAGCGGAGAGGACGGCACCGGCAGCAGGCTCACCTCCCCGGGAGCCGAGGCACTGCGGGAGATGGAACGGCTCGGCATGATCTTCGATGTCTCCCACCTGGGCGCCTCCGGCGTGGCCCATGTGCTGGAGCTGGCGACCCGGCCCGTCATGGCGACCCACTCTTCGGCGCGCGCCCTGCGCGACCACCACCGCAACCTCACCGACGACCAGATCCGCGCCATCGCCGCGACCGGCGGCGTGGTGTGCGTGAACTTCTTCGCCCCCTTCCTGTCGGACGACCCCGCCGGCTACACCGTCGACCGCCTGGTCGACCACATCGAGCATCTCGTGAGCGTCGGGGGGATCGACCACGTCGGCCTCGGCCCCGACTTCGTCCGCGAAGTGATCTCGGACACCACGCCGCCCTGCTGCGAGGACACCGGCTACGGCGAGATCGATCCCCTGGCCTCCATCCCGGGGCTCGAAGGACCGCGCGGCCTGCCCCTGGTCACCGAGGCCCTTCTCGGACGCGGACTGCCCGAGGAGGACATCCTCAAGATCCTCGGTGGCAACGTGCACCGTCTCCTCGGCACGGTGCTGCGATGAGCGGGACCAGCCTCGAAACGACCGCGACCGGGTTCCGTCTCCGCGAGCTCCACCACATCGAGGAGTTCGAGGACGTGTACCGCCTGCTCGGCGAGATCTGGCGATCGGATCCGGGCAGCGCACCGATCGGCGTCGAGCTGATGCGGGCCCTGTCACACGCCGGGAACTACGTCGCGGGCGCCTACCGCGACGACCGCCTGATCGGCGCCTCGGTCGCCTTCCTCGCCGCCCCCGCGGGCCGCGCCCTGCACTCCCACATCACCGGCACCGCCATCGGGCACGGTATCGGCCTGGCCCTGAAACTCCACCAGCGCGCCTGGGCCCTGGAACGCGGCCTGGACCGCATCACCTGGACCTACGACCCCCTCGTCCGCCGCAACGCCCACTTCAACCTCGCCAAACTCGGCGCCCGCCCCACCGAGTACCTGCCCTCCTTCTACGGCGTCATGGACGACTCCATCAACGCGGGCGACGAATCCGACCGCGTCCTGGCCACCTGGCCACTGACCGCCCCGCACGTCACCGCCGCCGCCGCAGGCACCCCTCAGCCCGTCTCCATCCCCCCCGGCACCGCCGTCGCCCTGCACGACCACGACGGCCACCCCGTCCCCGGCACCACCGACGCCCCCGTCCTACTGGTCGCCGTCCCCGCCGACATCGAGACCCTGCGCCGCACCGACCCCGGCGCCGCCCGCGCCTGGCGCCAGGCCGTCCGCGAGATCCTCGGCGGCCTCATGGAGCAGGGCGCTCAGGTCACCGGCTTCCACCAGAAGACCAGCTACATCGTGCACCGGCCCGACAGCTGACACCGGCTGACACCACCGGCGCCCCCATCAGCGCCCCCATCGATGCCGCCCCCACCGGCGGCATCGTCACCGGCGCACCACCGCACCACCGCATCGCCAGATCACCGCACCAGCATCCAGGGAGGCACGGCCCCGGCCGCACCACATCATGAAGATCACCGGAATCGAACTCCGCCGCATCGCGATGCCCCTCGTCGCCCCGTTCCGCACCTCCTTCGGCACCGAGAGCAACCGCGACATCCTGCTCGTCCGCGCCACCACCCCCGACGGCGAGGGCTGGGGCGAGTGCGCCGCGATGAGCGCCCCGCTCTACAACTCCGAGTACGCCGATGGTGCCGCCGATGTGCTGCGCCGTTTCCTCATCCCCGCGGTCAAGACCCTCCAGGACACCCCCTCCCCCACCGGCCCCTTCGACATCCACGCCGTCAACCGCGCCCTGCACCCCTTCCGCGGCCACCAGATGGCCAAATCCGCCCTGGAAACCGCCCTGCTCGACGCCTGGCTACGCACCGGCGGCCAATCCCTGGCCACCTACCTCGGCGCCGCCGCCCCCACCGTCCCCTGCGGCGTCTCCGTCGGCATCATGACCTCCGTCCCCACCCTCCTCGACGCCGTCGACGACTACCTCCAGCAGGGCTACC